>CALDIF010000023.1 GCA_937901905.1 uncultured Porphyromonadaceae bacterium
CACTTCACAAATCAATTTGTTCGTTTTTTTCTTGCCACTGCGCTCGGTTTGCACTTCGTTGACCTGCGGTCGAAGATAGGCTGCACCTCGGCAGTGTCAAGAAAATGCACTTCACAAATCAATTTGTTCGTTTTTTTCTTGCCACTGCGCTCGGTTTGCACTATCTTTGCAGCCAATTTTTGATATTCGTCTAATTTTAATAATTCTACACCATGTATTGGACACTTGAATTAGCCTCTAAATTGGAAGATGCTCCTTGGCCCGCAACCAAGGAGGAGTTGATTGACTACGCACAACGCAGCGGTGCTCCGCTCGAGGTAATAGAAAACTTGCAAGAGATTGAGGACGAGGGTGACACTTACGAGTCAATTGAGGACTTGTGGCCCGACTACCCCAGCAGCGACGACGACTTCTTTTTCGACGCCGATGAATATTAATACTCGTTGATATTGCCGCCCGAGATTGTTCGGAGCGGACTGACAACGCGAAGTTTAGGGTTTATTGTTTATTTAACTACAGTAAACGAACACAAAGCGGCTCGCATGATTTTGTTCATGCGAGCCGCTATTCCTATCCTAACATCGCCGTAGCGATGTCACGACGCGACGGTTAGCGATAAAATCACCAACCGGGGTTTTGAGTCGTGTTAGGATTGAGCGAAATCTGCTGGCTGGGCACCGGATAGAAGTAATACTTCGAACTGAAGGTGCGCGTTGCAGCATTACCGATAGCGTAACCGTCCTTGAGGTCAACCTCACAGTTAGCCACAGCACTCATGTTAGCACCGAGGGCGATGTTGGGGTGAGCGTTGGTGTCGAGCAAGTCGAGTTTGTGCCAACGAACGAGATCCCAATAACGATAACCCTTGTCGGTCATCAACTCACAACGACGAGCGCGACGAAGCTCCCACAAGAGACTGCTGACACCCATGTTGTTGGCGGGATCGGCAGCGGGCGAGAGTGTCAAGTCAGGCAGACCGGCACGTGCTTGCAACTTGTTGATAGAATTGTCAAGATCGCTCTGGCTGATTGAACCCAACTCTGCCTTAGCCTCGGCATAGTTGAGATAAACAACTGCCAACCAATAGATGGGAGCGTCGGTGTAGGCGGTACCAATCTGGTTGCGATAGTAGTTCTGAGTCGAAGCGTCACCCATCTTGTCGGTATCGTACTTGGCAATGGTGTAACCGGTGGGCGATGTCATCTCGGCGAGCGAACTGTGACGGGCATAGCCGTAGCCCTTGAATGCCAACACATGGTCAATCAAGACACCGAGGCGCTTGTCGCGAACAGCCAACGGAGCCTCGATGCTGTAATGACCGTTTGCATCAAGCGTGGCGACATCACTCTTGTCAAGACTTGTTGTTGCCAAGGGCTTGCCATCGGTGAACAAGAAAGCATCGAAAGCGTCCTTGCTCAAGCCGCGTTGCGCTGTCGAACCGGTAGTATAGTCAACGGTGCTGTGACCGAGCACGTCCTTCTCGTAGTTACGCATGAAGATAACCTCACTGTTTGTCTTGAGGTTGGTGCTGTTGTAGATGTCACCATAGTTGGCACTGAGGGTATAGCCGGCGTTCATGAGAGCCTCGCTGGCAGCGACACACTCGTTCAAATAGCGAGTGGCACGTCCGCTATCGGCAGCCTTGCCGTTGTCGGCGGCTGTGCGATACTTGCAATAGGTTCCCTCATAGAGGCAAATATCACTCTTCATAGCCAATGCCATATCCTTGCTCCAAACAACCTTGTTGGGGTTGCTGAGGTTTGCAATGGCGAAATCAAGGTCAGCGAGCACATTATCCATGACCTCGTCGCGGTCGGTGCGAGCACCTTGTACGAGTTCATCGTTAGGATCGGCATTCAAAGGAACTTGATCAAACCACTGCACGTCGCCGTAAGCACGCACCAACTTGAAGTAGTTGAACGCGCGGTGCAGACGACCGATAGCAGTGTAATAAGCCTTTTGATCATCGGTGAGACTCGAGCCTTCCATACCGGTGATGAGGTAGTTGGCACGACGAATCTCGGTGAACGGTGAGGACCATGCCGTTGCCGTACCGGGCACGGTAACGAAGTCCCAGTTGTCAAAGTTGGGGTTGACCTGGTCGTCACTGAGGCTGGTGAAATAGAATTCACCGTAGGTGCCTGACTGACCATAACCCGAGTAACTGCCGTAGAACGAGTTGCAATAGTTCTCCACTTGATTTTGATTACTCCAAAAAGCAGGTGTGTTGATGAACTTGTCCCGGGGCTCCTTGTCAAGCAAGTCGTTGCAACCGGTTAGCACCAGTGCGCCAACAGTTAACAAATATAAAACTGATTTTTTCATATTATATACTCAGATTTAAGTTGGTTCGAGATATTAGAAAGTAACCTGCAAGCCGAACGACCAACTGCGGGTAATCGGGTAGGTGCGACCCCATGTACCGTAACTGAGAGAACCCTGACCGGCGTTCATCTCGGGATCAACAGGCAGATCACCGCAACCGTTGTGGAGCAACGCAAGGTTGTTCACGCTGGCATAGAGGCGCAAGTTCTGGATATAAACCTTCTTGGTGAGTTCGCGAGGCAGGGTGTAACCCAACGTCACGTTCTTCAAGCGAAGGTAACTCAAGTCAACCAAATACTTGGTTTGAGGATAGTAGTTGTGGCAACCGCCCTCACCGGCGACACCGACCACGTTACCGGCATACTCGTTACCCGGGTAGAGGCAGGGGAAGTCGTTGCTCTCGCTGATGTTCACGATGCCATTTTCAGGATCATAGATGTTGTACTTGGTCTGGTTAGCATAGATTGCAAGGTCGGCCTCGCGCATCTCGGGGAATGCAAACGCACTCTGAGTCCACATGCTGCGACGACCCACACCCTGGAAGAACAAGTCGAGGTCAAAGCCCTTCCAACTGCCACCGAGGTGGAAACTGTACTCATAACGCGGCAACACGTTACCGATAACCTTGAGGTCACCATGATCCTCCTCGGTACCGGCACCGCCGTCGATTTTGCCGTCATTATTCAAGTCCTTGAACTTGATGTCACCGGGACCGTAAACGAACTGGTTGGTTTGGATACCGGTTTGGTCGGCAACGCCGGCTGCATAAATCCATGAACCGTCGGCATTCTTGCCGGTGAAGTCGGCCTCGGTGAAGTAACGGTCGGTCTCAAAGCCCCAAATGTCACCCCAAATCATGCCGGTGTAAGCGTAAGACGAATTGAGCGGGTGACCGATCAACTTGCTGTCGGTGTCCCACTTGGTAACCTTAACCTTGCTGTCACCCATGCTGAAGTTAGCATAGAGGCGAAGGTCCTTGTTGATTTGTTTTTGCCAAGCCACGGTGAACTCCCAACCACGTGAACGCAACGTACCGGTGTTCATGTAGGGAGCATCTGCACCGACACTGCTGGGCAGTGCTGCACCCGGAGCGAGCATGTCCTTGGTGTCGCGTTGGAACAACTCACCGCTGAATGTAATCTCATCGTTGAGGAAGCCGAGGTCAAGACCGAGGTTCATGGTGCGAATGCGCTCCCATGATAGGGTACTCGACACCCATGCCGGCAAACCGAAAGCGTTGTACTTGTTACCGCTGTTGTCGAGGTAATTCATGGTGCTGACACCGATTGTCTCGAGGTACATGGCATCACCCACAGCCTCGTTACCGATTTCACCGTAAGAGAAGCGCAACTTCGCGTTGTCAACAACGTCACGAATGCCGTCCCAATACGACTCTTGGCTGAAACGATAGCCCAACGAGAAAGAGGGGAAGAATGCCCAACGATCGCTGCCGGGGAAACTCGAAGAGCCGTCATAACGACCGTTCAACTCGAGCAGGTAGATGCCCTTGTAGTCGTAGTTGATACGTCCGAAGTAACCGGCTGTAGCATAGTCACCGCGCATGGGCGACAGATTCTTGCCACTTGTGCCCGAAGCGATACCCCAGTTGGCACGGTCACCGTAGGTGAGACCCAACTCGGGATAGTCGGTCGAGTACAAACCGCTGCGCTGAGCACTGAAGAAATTGTAAGTGCGCTCCTCGCCCATCAAACCAATCATCACCTTGAGGTTGTGAGCATCTTTCCATGTCTTGGCATACTCGAGGTAGGCGTTAGCAGTCCAGGTGTTTGCCTTCTCATTGCCTCGATAAGTTGCCGAACTGTTTTGACCGACAATGTAGGTGGGGTTGACACCACTCCAGTTCATACCATAGATGGGGAAGTCACTCCACTTGCGGCTCACGTTGTCAATTTGATAAGTGAAGTCGGCATTAAGGGTCAACTCCTTGGTGATATGAGCCTTGAGGAAAGCGTTCAAGCGAGTTTGGTCATGGGTGTTGACGCGACGATCGGCCTGCTTTTGCATTGCGATCACGCGGAAGTCTTCACCGTTAATCGTACCACTGGGAATGAAGAACGAACCCCAACGCCACAAGTACTGATACATATTGTTGTAGGTCTCAGCCTTGTCGAAGTTGCGACGGGTGAAGTTGGCACGGGCACCCACGGTCAACCAGTCGGTAACGTCGGTGGTGAAGTTAACCGCTGCATTATAACGGGTACGCTTTGACGGTTCGAACTTGAACAAGTCTTCCTTGCCACTGTAACCGAACGAAGCATAATAGGTCGACTTGGTTGTCGAACCGCTCAACGACACGTTGTGTTGCTGGGCGGGAGCGGCCTTTTGATACCAAATATCTTGGATATCAAAGTCGGCATAGTATAACGGTTGGTTACCCACGAAACGATAGTCACCCACGTTGTTGTCGTCGACATAGGGACGCATCTCGCCATAACCGATCTTACCGCTGTTTTGCTCTTTCCACTTGAGGGCATAGGGCAACAACTGGTCGAAGTACATACCGAAGAGTTCCACACTTGCACCGGCACTCTGACGGTTTTTAGCGCGAATGGCAGCCTCCAACTGAGTAGGCACGTCGGGATAATCGGGCAACACGGTAGCGCGATCCCACGAGAAGTTGTTACTGTACTTCACTGTCACGCGCTCACCCTTGCGACCCTGCTTGGTAGTGATGAGGATCACACCGAATGCGGCACGGGTACCATAGATAGATGCCGAAGCCGCATCCTTGAGGACGCTGATACTGGCGATGTCATCACCGTTAATCATAGAGAGATCCTCAACGGGCACGCCGTCAACAATGATAAGGGGGTTACTGGTAGCACCGTTGCTGAGGGTACCTACGCCACGAATGGTGAGCGTGGGACTGTCATCAAGGTTACCGCTACTGTTAATAACCGTCAAGCCGGGCACTGCACCTTGCAGAGCCTTGGTCACATCTTGCTCGGGACGCGAGTTGAGCGTCTTGTCCAAATCAACCGTTGCCACGGCACCGGTGAGGTTAACACGTTTTTGCGAGCCGTAACCCACAACGACCACCTCGTCAAGGAGAGCGTTGTCGTCGGCAAGCGTGATGTGTGCTGCATTATCAGCCTTGAGAGTAACCGTCTTGTAGCCGATAAACGACACTTGCAGTTTAGCGCCGGGAGCGACCTTCAACGAGTACTTACCGTCGATGTCGGTCGTTGTGCCACGCGTCGTACCAATCTCACTGACACTGGCTCCGATGATGGGTTCTCCCTGTTCATCGGTGACAGTACCGGTCACGATGGTCGTCGCTTGCGCCACTACTTGCGGAGCGGGAGCCGCGTTAACCGCAGGTGTCCACACGCCACATGCCAGAAAAAGTGCTCCTAATAGAGCGAGCTGTTTTTTCATAAGCGAGCTTTGATTTTATTGGTTAATAAAGTTGTTAATTAGTCTAAGTCAACGAGAGATAAAACCCCTCGATTTACGGTTAACATAAACAGTATTATGGTACATCAATTGAAATATGACGCAAATTTCTAAAAAAAAGTTGAAATAATCAACAAATCACGGCATTTTTTATTTAAAAATGAACACAGGTGTTAAATTTTATTAATTTAACATTCCGACGTTTGGTATCTAAATTTAAGCACAACACGCTGATTTAATGAATATTAGCAAACGATAGAACACAAAAAATCATAATACTGTTTATGTTAAATAGAATTAAATTTTTAGATAACGTTAGCATGTCGGGCGAAACATCAACACAACTCACGAGAATTCGATACGGGTGTGAAGTGATTGAAGTCAACTGCCGAAACCGCACGGGTATTAAAAAAAGTGAAAAAATATTTGGTCGTTTTAAAAAAATGGCATATATTTGCATACTTTTATATTGAGAAATACCTCACAAGTGTTGCTGATTGTTAACGGGGCTTCCTCTCCGACACGACGGGTGAACCTGTTGTACTTCAGCAACATCGGTGGGAGAGCTTAACATAAACAGTATTATGATTTCGGGGGAGCATATACTCTCAAAGACGTCATTATAACCGATAAGACAACAATAACCTTTTTTAATTAACACTTATTACTCACAAAAAACTAATGTGCGTATGAAAAAACAGTTAGTTTTGTTGGCAGCGCTGGCTATTGCCTGTGGAGCACCCGTTGGAACGACTGACGGTCATTCCAATGTGGGTTTCACGGCTGCCGCACAAGCCAACAGCGACAAGGTGACCGGTGTCGTCAAGGACACGAACGGTGAGCCACTGATTGGTGTGACTGTTAAGGTAAAGGGTACCAAGCGAGGCACCGTGACCGACCTTAACGGCCGTTACTCAATCAAGGCGTCGTCTTCCGACGTGCTTGAGTTCTCCTATGTGGGTTACGATGCCACGGTCGTGCCGGCAGTCGCCGCCCAGAACGTGACTCTCAACACCACAAGCAACGAGTTGGACGAGGTGGTGATTACCGCTGAGTTCGGCATGAAACGTATTGCACGTGCTGTGGGTTCCAGTGCCCAGAACGTGAAAGCGACCGACATTACCGAGTCCGGTCGTACCGACTTCATCAGTGCCCTCCAGGGTCGTGTGAGCGGTATGACGGTCACCAACACCAGTGGTGCTCCGGGTGCATCGACCCAGGTCATCTTGCGTAGTGCGACCTCGTTGTCGGGTAACAACCAACCGCTATACGTTGTCGATGGTATCCCGATGAACAACTCGTCGTTCAACGCAGCGACAGGCTATGCAGTCGATGATGACACGTCGGGCAACAACGTGCGTAACGGTGACTTCGCTTCGCGCGGTAACGACTTCAACCCCGAGGACATTGAGAGCATGACCGTGTTGAAAGGTGCTGCAGCAGCAGCTCTTTACGGTAGTGACGCGTCGAACGGTGCAATTATCATCACCACCAAGAAGGGTACTCGCGGCAACGCTCGCGTTACCTACAGCAACCAATTGTCGTGGCAAAAGGCCTACGGCTGGCCCAAGATTCAAGACAAGTACGACAACGGTGCATACGGTGCTTCCAACTACTACTACACCAGCAAGTGGGGCGGTGAGTACAACGGCACGTTGCCTCACTACGACAACACCAAGTCCATTCTCCAAACCGGTTTCTTGCACAAGCACAATGTGAGCGTGACTGCCGGTAACGACAAGATGAGTGTGCGTGGTAGCGCGTCGTTCTTGAGCCAAGACGGCGTCATCAAGACCACCGACCTCAAGCGTCAAAACATCTCGCTCGCCGGTCGCGCCGAGTTGAGCAAGTATGTGAGTTTCGAGGGCAGCATGCAGTATATCCACATGAGCAACACCAAGGCTCAGCGTTACACTGCCGGTCCGTTGTATCGCAGTTACATTTGGCCCATCGTTGACGACATGAGCAACTATATGGACGAGGACGGACTGCACATGCGTTATCCTAACTACTACACCGATACCGACCTGCTCAACCCGCTGTTCGCATTGTACAAGAACAAGAACTACGATGAAACCGACCGCGTGATCACGGCGATGACATTGAACATTAGCCCGGTTGAACACACCTACATTCGCGGTCAGTTCGGTTGGGACTTCAGCAGTTCACAGTACGAGTACGGTGTACACCCCTACTATCGCACCTCTAACATCGGCTCGGTCGACGGCGGGTCTTACAACTTTGTCAAGACCAACACCAACGACCCGACAATCAACCTCCTTGCCGGTTACAACAACACGTTCTTCGACAACAAGTTCTCGTTTGGCTTGCAAGTGGGTTACCACCAGTACGAGCAAGGTGTGAGTCGTCTTGCTTCTTACGGTTCGAAGTTCTCGGTGATTGACTTGTTCGCTTTGAGCAACTGCGACCCCTCGACCATCGTCAGCAAGACTCGCAACACCAAGCGTCGCGTCCAAGCAATCTCGGGTTCGCTCGAGTTAGGTTACAACAATATGTTGTTTGTCAACTTCCGCTTCCGTAACGACTGGAGTTCTACCCTTCCCACCAATAATCGTTCATACTTCTATCCCGCAGCCGAGCTCTCGTTCGTGCCTACCGAGTTGAAGGGCTTGAAAGATCTCGGATGGCTCAACTACTTGAAGTTGCGTGCTGCTATTGCACAGGTTGGTAAGGATACCGACCCGTTGTCAATCAACCCCGAGTTGGAGGCAACCGAGCAAAGCGGCGGCGGTTATCGCTACGGTTTCACCGGTCCTAACCGCAAACTCAAACCCGAGATGAACACCAGTTACGAGTTCGGTGTGGAGGCTCGCTTGTGGGACAACCGCATCAACACCGACTTCACTTGGTTCCACACCCACTGCTCCGACCAAATTGTGTCGCAGTTCCGTATGAGTTACGCTACAGGTTTCGTGTTGAACACCTTGAACGTCGGTACGTTCAACACTTGGGGTTGGGAATGGCACATTGATGCCGACATCGTCAAGGCGGGTGATTTCACTTGGAATCTCGGTTTCAACGCATCTCACACCGACAGCGAGGTCACCAAGTTGCCCGACAACGTGAGCGAATACTACAACGCTTACACTTGGAACTCGGGTAATATCCGCAACGGTACGAGCGTCGGTCAACCTATCACCGCCATCACGGGTCGCGGTTTCTTGCGCAACGACAAGGGCGAAATCTTGATCAGCCCGACTACCGGTCTTCCGCTGGTTGACACCAACTGGAAGGTGCTCGGCGACCGCAACCCCAAATTACGCTTCGGTATCACCACAGCATTCAGTTACAAGGACTTCCGCTTGACGGCAATGTTCAGCGGTCGTTATCATGCCACCATGGTTAACGGTACACAACGCCAGATGATGAGCAACGGTACGAGCATTGAGAGTGCCGACCTGCGCGACAGTGGCTTCTACGTGTTCCGCGGTGTTGTCAAAGACGGTCACGAGAACCCGTTGTACTACATGGACCAGACTGCCGATGGCGGTTGGGAGTATCGTCTTGACAGCAAGGGCAACAAGATTGAAATTCCCGGCTCTTACAATCCCAACTACACCACCGTGTCGACCGGCTTCATGAGCAACAGTTCGAGCACATGGATTGACGACTACGATGAGCCGTGGGTACAGGATAAGATCAACTACATTCGCTTGCAAGAGTTGCGCCTCAACTACAATGTTCCCAAGGCATTCTTGAAGAAGTACACCAAGGGTCTGGTACAGGCTGCCAACATCTATGTTGCAGGAAATGACTTGTTCACCATCACCAACTACACCGGTTACGACGTCGTGGGTAACACGATGGCAGCCGCTGCCGGTGGTGTGGGTGGCGAGGGTATCGACTGTTGGTCGTTGCCCAACCCGCGCACCTACACCGTTGGTCTTAGCGTGACATTCTGATGCTTGATGTGTTACACATTATAAAAAGGTAAACATTATGAAGAAACATTCAATATTTGCGTTACTCGCAGCAATGGTGTTGAGCATTGCCGCCACCGGTTGCGATGACTATCTTGATGTGAACACCAATACCGATGCACCCGACTACGTTGACGGATATTTGTATCTTGCCGGTATTGAGCAAGCCTATCAAGGTATGTATTGGGATATCCGCGCATTGGGTCCGTTGACCCAGATGTTCGGCACAACGAGTTACACCACGTTCGCTCTTCATCGTTTCACCACCGGTAGTGATGCCGGCGGCGAGATTTGGCGCACGGTGTATTGGTTGCAGGGCATGAACCTCGAGAACATGATTAACCAGAGTCTTGAGGCCGAGGATTGGACACTTGCCGGTATCGGGTATGCGATTAAGGCATTCAGTTGGGACGCGATGACCAAGTATCACGGCGAATTGCCGATGCAAGACGCGTTTGTTGACGGATTGCTCTCACACCGCTACGACTACCAAGAGGACGTTTATACTCAAGTGCGCGAGTGGGCCGAGACAGCTATTGAGTTGCTGGAGCGTGAGGACAATCACGTTTACGGCACGAAGATCAGTAGCAACGACTTCATCTACTCAGGCGACAAGGCCAAGTGGATCAAGTTTGCTCATGCCGTGATTGTCCGCAACCTCGCCTCGTTGACCAAGAAGAAAGACTTCAACGAGAAGTACTACAACGAACTCGTCAAGCACGCTGCTCTCGCATTCTCGAGCAACGGCGACAACGCTGCCGTTCGCGTCGCGGGCGGTAGTGCCGATGCTCCCTACAGTGCTTATAATAACTTCTGGGGCGTCTACCGTGGCAACCTCACTCGCGTGTATTATCCTCACGAGTGGGCAGTGCAAATCATGACCGGTCGCGTACCCAAGTACGATGCTAACGGTGACTGGATCACTGTTCCCGATGAGGCTACCGCCAACTTGCGCTACGAGATCGCCGACCGACAAATCATTTGCGACACCCTCAACGATGCGGGTCACTTTGATCCGCGTCCCCTCGCCAAGTTGTCAACCAAGAGCGGTATGGGCAAGGAGAACGAGACAGATGTCGAGAAGTTGAAAGACTATGTGTTCTTTGGTGGCACATTCACCGGAACCAGCAGTTCGTTCTTGAACAACAGCATTTGTGACCCGGCAGGTGCCGGCGATGCCAATGTACCGTCGTTGTTCAACACTCCCTATTCAACATCGTCAATCACGTCGACCAATGCCGGTACCGGTCGTTGGCTCTATCGCGATGATGCTCCTTACATCTTGACCACCTATGCCGAGGTGTTGTTCGACCTCGCCGAGGCTCAGTTTGTCCATGGTGACAAGGCTGCTGCCTTCGACACTTGGAAGAAGGCCGTCGAGGCTGACCTCGAGTTCACCGCAAGTTACCTTATCAAGGGTAGCGTTAACGATGGTGGTTGGCACATCGGTGATGTTGTCAACGAAAAGGAATTCAACCAGTTGGCAAAGGAATATCTTGCAGGACCCTATGTGGGTGGCTTGAGCATGGGCGACTTCAGCCTCAGCCACATCATGATGCAGAAGTTTGTTGCTCTGTATCCGTGGGGTGCCGGCGAGGCTTGGGTTGACCAACGCAAGTACATGTATGACATCAAGTTCAGTGGTGATGTTCCAAGCAAGGGCAACGGTTGGGATGCCAGCCGTGTCGACCAAAAGAGCGATGACGATGCCACCAAGGTGTTCAAGGGATTCTATCTGTATCCTGCCAATGTACAAGGTCGTCGCGGTGAGTATAGCGTCACCTACAACGACGGTTCACCGTGCTTCCGCGTGCGTCCGCGTTACAACTCCGAGTACATGTGGAATAAGCCGTCACTTGACGAGCTTGCTCCCATCTCAGGATTGGCTGACACATACACGACCTCTATCCCCTGGTTCGCTTATCCGGGTGACCAGCCCAAGGTTCAGACCGTCAAGAGTTCCAACTGATAAGACAATCGGTTAAGAGTAGTTTTAATGTTAACAATTAAAATCTCAATTGACTATGAAGTTATTTAAATATATCGTTGCTACTTTGGTGGTGATGTCGGGTGCATTGGTATCGTGCAGCGACAAGGACATCATCGATGAGTACGAGATCGACAAGGTTGGTGGAAACAAAGCATTGGTGCAAATCATGTACATGGAGCCGATGACTGCTGCAACCAACGCCAACCGCATCTATTGCATCGAACTCAACGGCAACAAGATCTACAACCAGAACACCGAGGTGTTGGCGCGTTACAATGCGTTCCCCGGCGGTGCTGTAGGTCTGTTTGAGAGTGTCGATGCCGGCACGCTCAACATCAAGTTGTATCGTGGTGAGTTCAAGAAAGTTCCCGATCCCGAGAAGGGCGGTGTCGAGGAGAAAGACTCGTTGTTCCTGTTGGAATATTACAACCAGAACATCACCCTCAATGCCGGCGACCAGGGTTCGTGTGTGATTTACGACAAGGACAAGGCTCCGGTGTTCATTCCGCTTGGCGAGATTGCCAAGGGCACTACCACCGACGAGGACGGTACTGCCGATTGGGCTGCCGTACGCCTGTACAACTTCATGTTTGACAGCAACGGGCAACCCACAACGGGCAAGGTGCAGTTGCGCATGAAGGACGTTGACGGTGACGGTTCGTACATTCCCCTGGGCGAGCCCATCGGCTTCGGCGAGGCAACCTCATGGCAAACCACCTATGTGCACAAGGCAAGCTACAACAGTGGCGGTTCACAACGTCGTGACCTCGACTGTGTGTTCGTTGACGGTAGCGGCAACTACACCGACATCAGTTGGGTGAACAGCAATGGTGCCGCTCGCGCATCATTCACCGACTATTGGACGCTGACTATCGGTCGTGCTTACGCATGGTACTTGCGTGGCGTGCGTGATGACAAGAGCTATCCCATTGCAATCACTCAATGGACTTGCCGTTAATGGGCTAATCCTTAATAAATAAAAGCGGTGGTGTCGTTGACACCACCGCTTTTATTTATTGCATCTCGTTGAAATTACTTCTTAGCGAGCAGGTCGCGAATTTCGGTGAGCAACTTCTCCTCGGCAGTAGGCTCGGCGGGAGCCTCCTCGACAGGCTCTTCTTTCTTCTTACGCAACTTGTTGACACCCTTCACCATGAAGAAAATACACAGGGCGATGATCAGGAAGTCGATAATGTTCTGGATGAACGCGCCCCAGGCGAACATAGACACGCCGGCTTCCTTGAGAGCGGCATAGTTGTTGGCAACACCCTCGGGTATGTCACCCATAACAACATACTTGTTGTTGAAGTCAACACCGCCCGTAGCGAGGCTGACGAGAGGCATAATCACATCGCCCACGAGCGAGGTTACAATCTTGCCGAATGCTCCGCCGATGATGACACCGACAGCCATGTCCATCACGTTGCCTTTCACGGCAAACTCTTTAAATTCGCTTACAAAACCCATAGTAAATAAAGATTTAGAATTAATATTAGAATTACTTATTTGCAAAGTTACGAATTTCTAACAAACATCAACATTTTTCGCTGATTTTTTTGGCAAGGATTAGAAATGGCGGCACAAAAAAAATTCTTCCGCAACCACATGAAGGGGCTTGCGGAAGAACTTTGTAACACTACTTAATCGTGTCCTGTAAGAAACCGATTACTTGAGTTCGGCGAGATACTTGATAGTGCGCACCATCTGTGAGGTGTAACTGTTCTCGTTGTCGTACCACGAAACGACCTGCACTTGATAGGTGTCATCGTCAATCTTCGATACCATAGTTTGAGTTGCATCGAAGAGCGAACCGTACTTCATGCCGATGATGTCGCTCGACACGATTTGGTCCTCGGTGTAACCGAATGACTCGGTGCCGGCAGCCTTCATAGCGGCATTGATACCCTCAACGGTAACGTCTTTGCCCTTAACAACGGCAATGAGGATAGTGGTCGAGCCGGTGGGTGTGGGAACGCGCTGAGCCGAACCGATGAGTTTACCGTTGAGCTCGGGAATAACCAAACCGATAGCCTTTGCTGCACCGGTCGAGTTGGGCACGATGTTCTGAGCACCTGCACGCGAACGGCGGAGGTCACCCTTGCGCTGCGGACCGTCAAGAATCATCTGGTCGCCGGTATAGGCGTGGATGGTCGACATGATACCCGATGCGATGGGAGCATACTTGTTCAAAGCATCTGCCATGGGAGCCAAGCAGTTGGTGGTACAAGAAGCGGCCGAGATAATGGTATCCTCGGGCTTGAGGGTCTTGTGGTTCACGTTATAAACGATGGTGGGCAGGTCATTGCCGGCGGGAGCCGAAATCACAACCTTCTTTGCACCGGCCTTGATGTGAGCCTCCGACTTAGCCTTAGAGGTGTAGAAACCTGTGCACTCGAGCACCACGTCCACACCGAGTTCGCCCCAAGGCAACTCAGCGGCATTAGGCTTGGCGTAGATGGTAATCTCCTTGCCATCGACAGTGATTGAACCGGGAGCAACGACAGTCTTGCCGTCCTCGGCGAGCGTAGCGTCCTTGTAAGACACCGTGTGCTTGCCCTCACCGAACTTGCCTGCGAAACCGCCTTGGCAAGTGTCGTACTTGAGAAGGTGAGCAAGCATCTTGGGGCTGGTCAAGTCGTTGATTGCGACTACCTCATAACCCTCGGCCTCAAACATCTGACGGAAAGCGAGGCGACCGATACGGCCGAAACCGTTAATAGCAACTTTGGTCATAATTACTTTGAATGGTTGTTAATTAGTTTAATTATAGTTAGTTAAATTTTAAATACTTGAAGTGTCACGGTGGCAAAACCCACCACGGCATCGCAAAGATACAACATTTTCTTATTACAACAATTAATTGAGGAAAAAAATCTTTAATTTTTTCACACAATCGATAACTTGAAATCTGTAACACTCCGTCTCACACGCGTCCGGCACATGAAATCGCAACAGGCGTTACACCACATCAAGTGCGGTAAGGTGGGGTGCGCCACTTCCCGACCCACGAGTGATTGTCACCGCGACAACCGGGTGACTTCACTGCCGTGCATCGGATAGGATAACTTAAAAATGTTTCACGGAAAGTTATCCACAACCCGGGTCAAACAAGGTAAGTTATCCACAATTAATTGATTTTAACGTAGTTTTTGATTGTTGATTGATAATAAAATGTTTTCTTTGTGCCGTGAAACATTATTAATGTCCACAGTATGGGAAAAACAATTGCAATAGCCAACCAAAAGGGCGGTGTGGGCAAGACCACCACTGCCATCAACTTGAGCGCATCGTTAGCCATGAACGGCAGGCGTGTGCTCCTCATTGACGCTGACCCACAGGCGAATGCCACTTCGGGGCTCGGTGTTGACCCAAAGCAGATGTCTGCCTCCATATATGAATGTTTAGTAGATGCCTACCCTATCAGTCAGGCGGCAGTCGGCACGTGCGTTGACGGGCTCAAAGTGCTGGGCTCGCGCATCGACCTCGTGGGAGCCGAGTTGGAACTGATTAACAAGGACGACCGCGAGAACGCAATGCGCAAAGCCATTGCCGAGGTCACCGACGAGTATGACTACACGCTCATTGACTGTAGCCCCTCGTTAGGATTGATTACGGTGAATGCGCTCACCGCTGCCGACAGTGTCATCATACCCGTCCAAGCCGAGTACTTTGCACTCGAGGGCATCAGCAAATTGCTCAACACGATACGCATCATCAAGAGCCGTCTCAACCCCACGCTCAAGATTGAGGGCTTCCTGCTGACAATGTACGATGCCCGCTTGCGCCTCGCCAACCAGATATACGAGGAGTTGAAGAGCCACTTTGCCGAACTGGTGTTTAACACTGTCATTCCGCGCAACATACGCTTGAGCGAGGCTCCGAGCCACGGCTTACCCGCCATACTGTATGACCCCAACAGTCGCGGAGCCACCAGCCACATGCAACTTGCCAAAGAACTTATTAAAAAAGAGAAATGAAGTATTCCGACAGCGGAATGATGTCTCACCACCGCCCGGAGAACAGTGGCTTAGCCACACGAATTGACAACTGAAATGAAACGTAACGCATTAGGTCGCGGTCTTGACTCGCTCATCTCGATGGACGACGTGCAGACCGGTGGTTCGAGCGCAATTAACGAGATACCGGTCGAAAACATCAAGCCAAATCCCGACCAGCCACGGCGCACATTCGACGAAACGGCTCTCGAAGAGTTGGCGATGTCCATACGCGAATTGGGCATCATTCAACCGCTGACGCTGCGTCTTGTGGGTGCCGGCTCTTACCAAATCATCTCGGGTGAGCGCCGTTATAGGGCAGCACTGTTGGCGAACTTACAGAGTGTGCCGGCGTATGTGCGCACTGCCGATGATGCCGAGGTCACCGAGATGGCACTAATCGAGAACATACAACGCGAGGATCTCAATGCTATCGAGATTGCACTCACTTTCCGCAAACTCATTGACCAATATAACTTGACTCAAGAACGGCTGAGCGAGCGCATAGGAAAGAAACGCACTACAATAGCCAACTTCTTGCGCCTGCTCAAGTTGCCCGCCGAGGTACAACTCGGGTTGCGCGACAAGCGTGTCGACATGGGACACGCCCGCGCCCTGTTATCCATTGACAAAGCATCGCTGCAACTGCGATTATACAACGAGATTATCAAGCGAGGCTTATCGGTGCGCGAGGTGGAGCAACTTGCCAAGCGATATCAGGAAGCCGACCTTGCCGGCAAGCCCACACCCGGTTTGCGTTCGGGACATCGCAGCAAAGATTACGACGTGTTCCAGCAGCATTTGAGCAAGTCGTTCGGCGTGCCGGTCAAGTTCACGTGCAACGAAGCCGGAAAGGGAAAGATTACATTCCCCTTTGCCGACGAGCAACAACTGCAACACATCATCAGTATTTTCGACCAAATCAAGGGCTGACACTGATGAGGGCGGTAATGCTGACAATAGCGTGGTGTATGGCACTGCTTGCCACAGCACAAGCGGTGCTTACCGACAGCGTCACTACCGACAGCACGGCAGTGACCGATGTTCGCCATGCTCGCCATGCCATCAAGTCGCCGGAGGTGTACACCCGCGGCACTCGCGTGGTAAACATCGAGGGCGACACGTTGTTGCTCGACATGCCTGCCGACAGCATTGCCTTGCTCGAAGGCTTCACTCTCGTTGTCGATACTGTTGTCACGCCGACACCGGTCAAGATATTCAACCCCGACCCCAAACGTGCCATGTGGCTATCGGTGTTGTGCCCCGGATTGGGACAAATTTATAACAGGCGTTACTGGAAGTTGCCCATCGTGGTAGGCGCATTCGTTGGCTTGAGTTACGGCACATCATGGAACAACCGTATGCTCAAGGATTACAGTCGCGGCTACCGCGACGCGATGGACAGCGACTCGTCGACGCGCAGTTATATGAATTTTTTCGCGCCTACCGTCAAGGAGAGCGACCTCGACATGACGTGGGTGCAAAACGTGATGAAGAACAAGCGCGATTACTATCGACGTTATCGCGACATCTGCATCTTCAGTCTCGTGGCGGTGTACTTGATAAACGTTGTCGATGCCTATGTTGACGCATCGCTCGCCCACTTTGACATCTCGCCCGACCTGTCGCTTGACGTACGTCCGGCAGCCATCGGGGTCGACGGCATAGTGAGTTCAAACGGTATGGTGAGTTCAACACGCTTGCCGGCAATGGGCTTGCAATGTGCCATCACTTTTTGATTAATCGAAATTTATTAAAGACCAATATAATGACTCTTAACAAGTTACTTACCTTCATAGCAATATCGGCACTCGCGTTCGGGACGACAGCGATGCCAAAGGATAACATCTTGTCGCTCAAGCACAGCATCACCGACAGCGAAATTGTGCCACCCGAGAGTTACGATACCGACACGTGGAAGATGATGCACAACTGGTATCTGAGCAACTATGTCGAAATCGACGATGACTTGACCGTGCATGCCGACGACAAGACAAGCGATGAGGAGTACATCAAGCGCCTGCAAGCGTTGCCCACGGTGATTGAGATGCCGTTCAACAGTGTTGTCAAGCAATACATTGAGATGTATGTCAACAAGAAGCCTCGCCTCGTGGAGCAAATGCTCGGCATGAGTCATTATTACATGCCCATTTTTGAACAGGCATTGGAACGCGAGGGCTTACCCATCGAACTCAAGTATTTACCGGTGATTGAGAGCGCATTGGACCCGAGCGCCACCTCACGTGCCGGAGCCGCGGGACTGTGGCAGTTCATGGTAGGCACCGGCGAGGGACTGGGACTGCGATTCGATTCGCGTGTCGACGAACGTCGCGAGCCTTTCAAGTCGAGCGAGGCTGCCGCCCGTTATCTCAAGGACTTGCACAACATCTACAATGATTGGTCACTCGCGATTGCTGCCTACAACTGCGGTCCCGGCAATGTCAACAAGGCGTTAAAGCGCGCCGGGGAGGGCGATTTTTGGGACATCTATTACTATCTGCCCAAGGAGACTCGCGGTTACGTGCCGTGCTTCATCGCCGCATGCTACGTGATGAACTACTATAGCAAGCACGGCATCAAACCCGCACTGATGAAGAAGCCGCTCGTGGTGGACACGATACTCGTTAATCACGATGTTCACTTTGACCAAATTTGCCACGTGCTCGACATTCCCATTGAGGAGTTACAGGTGCTCAATCCACAATATCGCACCAACATGATACCGGGCAACAGTTACGCCTGCACGCTCATTCTGCCCTCACAACAAGTGGGCAGTTACATCGTGAGCGAGGATAGCATTCTCGCCTACAACGCGAGCCGGTACAACCACCGTCCCATCGTGGAGCCCGGTGTGGGGGATAAGGGCGACTCGAACGATGATAACGTGGAGTACACTTGGCGCACCGAGACCAAAACCGTCAAGCACCAAGTGCGTCGTAGTGAGACGTTAGCCTCTATAGCCAAGGCTTACGGCATGACCCGGCAACAACTCATCAACATGAATCCCTCGCTCAAGCGCAATCAGAAGGTGCGCCGCGGACAGGTGCTGAGCGTGGTGACTACCAAGCGGGTTAAAGTTGCCGTTCCCAAGGCTAAGGACGACAGCACAACGGGCAATGAGGGCGACATGACACAAACCGACCTCACCGAGCAGGAACAAATCGATGAGGTAAAAGAGGTGCAACGCCAATCCGAAGAGAAAGCCAAGCGAGACGGTTCATATCATGTTGACATTGACGATGACAAGAAAGACAGCGGATACAACACGCGTCGCGATAAAGGCGGGCAACAAAACGATAATAAAAAGAAACCGACTAATGAGCGCCAGCAGCGCAGCACCACCCATACTGTCAAGAAGGGAGAATCGTTAGGTAGTTTGTCCAACAAATACGGTGTCAGCATATCAGAGATAAAGAAAGCCAACGGGCTCAAGAAAGATGTCATCACACCCGGACAGCGACTCAAGATACCCGTTAAGGGCGGTAGCGCAACATCGGGCAAGTCTAAAGGCAAGACAAAGGCAAGCACCGGCAGCAGTGGCAAGCGACACAGCACAAAGGCAAAAAGCGGCAAGCGTCGCCACCGTTGATTGTTAACTGTTAACTCACCGACACATTATGGAACAAAACAAACGCATCGAGGCTCAGCGCCGATTGGGTGTCGCCGAACGACGCAGTCTTAATATCGTTCTCGTGAGCAACCTCGTGGTGCTGTTGGGCGGTCTTGCCCTGTTGTACTGCGGTCAAAACGGTATTATCGGCGTAACCGGACTCTGGGTAGGGCTGATAGTGCTGATTGCAGCACTCATCATGACCGTGGCTTTTTACATGGCATTCAGGCGCACCGTGCGTCAAGCAGCGCGTAGAATTGACGAAGAAGCCGTTACAACGGACAACACAAACAGTGATGAAGCGGATGACGCAGGTAGCGATGATGTTAACGGGGAACTCCACGATGATCACTACAATAGCGAAGAGAGCGACGAGGAGGGCGAGCCGTCATGACACGTTTTGTATCGTGGAACGTCAACGGCTTACGCGCCTGCGTGACCAAGGGCTTCGAACAGGCGATACTCTCGCTTGATGCCGACTTCATTTGCTTACAAGAAACAAAGATGCAAGCCGGACAGTTGGATCTGACCCTGCCCGGCTATGTGGCATCGTTTTTCAACTATGCCGACAAGAAGGGTTATAGCGGAACGGCGATTTACACTCGCCGCGAACCGGTAGCGGTGACTCTCGGCATCGGGATTGACGAGCACGACCACGAGGGACGTGTGATAACTCTCGACATGGGTGATTATTACCTCGTCACAGTCTACGTTCCCAACAGTCAGGACGGCTTGAAACGGCTGGATTATCGCATGCGTTGGGAAGACGACTTTCGTGAGTACTTGAAACGGTTAGATGCCGTCAAACCGGTCATCGTGTGCGGTGACATGAATGTCGCTCATCGCGAAATTGATCTCAAGAACCCCAAGACCAATCATCACAATGCCGGCTTTACCGACGAGGAGCGTAACAAGATGAGTATGCTGCTTGATGCCGGGTTGACCGACACTTATCGGTTACTGCACCCCGATGTGGAGGGTGTGTACAGTTGGTGGAGTTATCGGGGTCGTGCACGCGAAAACAACGCGGGGTGGCGCATTGATTACTTTCTCGTTTCATCGCGCCTTGCCCCACGTGTTGCTGCTGCCGACATTCACACCGGCATCATGGGCAGCGACCACTGCCCCGTCAGTTTAGACCTGGCTTAACCCGGCTTTACCAGCGCAGTCCGCCACCCGGACCGCGACCGCCACCACCCGGACCGCGACCGCCACCGGGACCGCGACCGCCGCCACCGGGACGACCACCTCCATCGGGACCGCCGAAGCCGTCGTAATCCACTTTAGGTTGCTCGCCTTTCTTGAACGTGGTGAACTTGTACGTTGCCGTGAGCATGCCATAGCGCGTCAGCGAATTATATGCTGCGTCCTCAATGTAGTTGGCGGTCACGTTGCGGTTAATCGTCTTGCGCTGTCCCAAGATGTCGTTCACGCTCAACGTGAGTGACAGTGAGCGGTCGCGCAAGAATTGGTAACTGACCGAACCGTTCCACAGCCATTGGCTCGTGTTGTAACCGTCGCTATATCCACTCGTTTTGCTATAATTAAGATCGGTACTGATTACCAACCCGAACGGCGCGCTGTAGGTCGCGTTAGCCTGACCGCCATAGGTGTGGATATTACGCGCACTGCTGCCGGCCATCGTGTTGTGGGTGGTCTGGAAGTTATAGCGAGGACGCACTTCAATGTCAAATTCCCCATTGCGGAACGCCAAGCCCGGCGAATAATTGATTGAGAATGTGCCGCTCGTGTTCACAGTCCCATTGTTGTAACCCTTGGTGCGCGAATAACGTGCAAACACATGTGACGAGAAGTACCAAGTCTTGCGACTGCCGAAGGGTAGTGACAACATGTTCATCGCCATGGCATTCCACACACCACCCACGTTGGCGTATGTTGTCACGCGACCACCGGTAGTGCTATCGTAGTCGGTGGTGGAGATAATGCTGTTCTGCTCGAAGTTAACGTTAAGCATTGCCATGATGTTGCGTTGGTTACCTTGATTGAAGTCGCTGAAGCGCATGTTCAACCTGTGGGAGAACGTGGGCTTCAATGCCGGGTTACCTATCACGATATTGAGAGGGTTGCTCTCGTCGGCAACGGGTTGCAACTGTGCGATAGTGGGTTGGGTGGAGCGGGCACGATAGAACAAGTTTAGGTTACGAGTATTGCTGAACTTGTAACGGAAACGTGCATAGGGAGCCACGCTCCAAACCCAGCGCGACGGAATGTCGCGCGCGTCATTGATGCGGTCGTCGCTTTTACTCATTGCGCTACTCACGCTCATACCCACATTGAGATTGTACGCCTTGCGCACACGGCGAAATCCCACTTGAAAAGATTGGTTATAATAGGTGTTGCGAAAATCGTTGCTTAGTCGCTCGTTGAACTCGCGACTCAATTCGGGACCCAACGCGTCCTCCAATGCCATCGTCAACAACGTGGCATCGGTGAGTACTGCGCTACCGTACTGCGACACCAACTCACCGCGCAATATCGGGCTATACATCACCGGCGCGAGTGGATTTGACTCACGAGTAATGTCATACACGCTCTTGCGAGCCTTGCTATAACGGTAGTTGCCCATATAGGCAAACTCGAGGAAATTGGCATTGCGAATGTTGCCTAACGGTTCGGTCCATGTCAAGCGACCGTTGACTCCATTGGTAGTGCGGTGGTTGGTATATATCTGGTCTATGGTCTCGTCCTCATTATCCTTGAGGTAATACACGTTGTTGGTGTAGGTGTCACCGTCCTCGTTCACGCGGCTGAAGGTGTAGCGAACTTGTGCACTGTAACTGCGCCCGGGACGACCGGCAAACTTGTGGTTGTACACAACTTGACCGCCGAACTCGTAACTCTTGCCGTCATTGAAATAGTCGCTGAGACTGCTGTTGACGAGTGTGCGCGCTGCGTCACCGGCATTGGTGAGCGACTGCGAGTCCTTGGTGCTCTTGGAGAAATTAAACGAGAAGTTGGGGCGGAACTCAAATGTGTTGAGCGTGTCAATCTCCCACTTCAAGCGGAAATCACCGCGAATGTTGTGTCCCTTGTCGCGAGCCGATGATGCCGAGTTGTAGTAACTCACCGAGTCGGTAAACAAATACTGCCGGTCAAGCGAGGTGCGAGTATCCCTGTCGCTGCGACTGTACATCACGTCGCCACCGATGCGCAGGTGCTCATCGTCTTGACTCCCCACATTGAAGTTGATACCGATATACCGGCTCGCGGTCACTCCGCGATCACCGCCGAAGCGTTGGAAACGACCTTGACCGCCGTCGCTGAACCCCAAGTTATTGGTGTTGTTACCCCCTGCCAGTAACGTGAATTGGTTACCGCTGTTAAAATAGTTAGCCATGAGATTACCGGCATAACGGTGCTTGGTACCGTAACCGGCATTTACCGTACCGAACCACCCGTTGTTCATACCCTTCTTGACAGTCAGGTTTATCACCGTCTCGTCCTCGCCGTCATCGACACCGGTGAGACGGGCGAGGTCACTCTTGCGGTCAATAACCTGCAACTTGTTGACCATGTCGGCAGGAATGTTCTTGCTTGCAACCGTGGGGTCGTCCGAGAAGAATTCTTTACCGTCTATCAATATTTTCTTGACCTCTTTACCATTGGCGGTAATCTTGCCGTCGCTACCCACCTCGACACCGGGCAAGCGCTTGAGCAAATCCTCAACAACGGCATTGGTTTGGGTCTTGTAACTGTCGGCATTGAACTCGATTGTGTCCTCCTTGACCGTGATGGCACTCTTGACTCCCACAACCTCGATGCCACCCAATTCAACACCGTTGACACTTAGGGTAAGCACGCCCATGTTCACGTCGCGACCGTCCTTGCCAACGCTGACGTGAGACAACAGGCGCTCGTAACCCATATAGTCCACCTGCAACAAGTATTTACCTTGCTTGATGCCCTTGATGTTGAACAAGCCGTTCTCATCGGTAATATCGCCCTTGACAAAGGCACTGTCGGCAGTGTTGCGCAACAAGCGCACCGTGGCACCAATCAGCGCAGTGGTGTCGCTCGCGTCGACCACGATGCCGTTGATTGTCGCCGCGCTTGACACTCCGGGCAGCAAAAACGCCAATGCCAGCAGCCATAATACTATGTTTTTCATGCTTTTCTTGATTAAATTCTTATCAATGTATTATACACCACACTATCGCACGACGCAACCCACTTGGTGACAAGGGGGCATCAAACGACAATCGGCAGCAAATTTGCAGTGCAAATTTACCGCCGATGAACTGTTTTCACAAATCCGATAGACGTTTACCGCGATTTTGTCGACCAATCACGACCGAAATCACTATTTAAACACATGTGTAACCGCCGTCAACAGGTAATGCAATGCCCGTTACATAGGTTGACCGGGGTGAACTCAAGAATAGTGCGGCAGTGTCCAACTCGCCCTCCGTGCCGTAACGCTCCATCGGTATCGCCCCACGGGCATACTCTTTGAACCAATCACTATCCAAAGTTTCGCGCGTTAGTGGGGTGACGAAATAACCCGGACAAATAGCGTTCACCGTGATGCCGTGTTTGCCCCACTCGGCGGCAAGTGCCCGCGTGAGGTTTACCACACCGCCTTTAGCGGCATGATAGGGCGACGCCGGTGCAATCTTATTACCCACGAGACCATACATCGACGCGATGTTGATAATGCGACCGTAGCCCGCCGGTATCATTGCCAATTTGGCAACGGCACGTGCCACTCGGAATGTACCGAACAGGTCAATTTGCATCTCGTTCTCAAATTGCGCGTCGGTGATGTCCTCGGCAGGAGCCACGGCTCCGGTGCCGGCATTATTGATCAAGATGTCAATTCGACCATAGCGCTCGAACACGGTGCGCACAACCTGCTCGACCATTGCAGTATCGGTTATGTCGCATCGTAGCGGCAGTGCCTCAACGCCATGACGTTCACGCAGGGATTGAGCCACTTCTTCCAACTTGTCCATGCGACGTGCCACCGGCACTATGGTGCAACCTTGTGAGGCAAGAGCATGAGCCATCTGCACGCCCAATCCGGTGGAGCAACCGGTCACTATGGCAACGTGACCGCTCAAGTCAAAGTAATTCATATTGATTTTGCTATTAATTGATTATGACAATTATATCTTGTTATTCACTCGTCATTGCCATGAGCGTGAGCACCGCCTCCCGTCCAGTGTTAAACACGAGGTCGAGCACGCTCAATCCGGCACAAAAACCACCGGCGCGTTCCTGCCACACCTGGTGATAGGGAACATCGGTCACCGGCAGTGTGTCACCGTGCTTACTCGCTGTGTTCCCCCTGTAGTCCGCACTCGCCACGTTCCCGCTCGCGGACAACATCGACCACGTCAGGTCAAGGTCGGCAAACTCACAAATCAAGTCTTGCAAGGCGTTGTTGAAATCTATCAGGTAACGTTGATTGCCATCAACGATGATATGGTGCAATTCAGGCGCGATGTAGTCGAAGAAAGGCGACCTGCCGTATGCCGTGTAGAGTGCGCCCCAATGTTCGCCTCGCCAACGCCCGTGCCCGGCAATGAGCACGTCACGCAACGGCACGGGCATCGCGTTAGTGGAGCCTTGCAGCGGAACACTCAAGACGCGACGGTGACCGTCATTATCTTGTATCTCGTAGCGGTGATGACCGTGACGCAAGGGCAGGCGTGTCTCGGTGTCATCAATTATCACATGACCGCTTGCCAACGCTGTTGCATAATAACGCACGCTACCGGCTGTCATGCCACACATCAGCACGCTACCACTCACTGCTCATCGGGGTTGAAGGGCGGCGGAGTTTGCTCCTGCTCGGCAATCACGTCACTGCGCGAGCGCCATTGACGCGGACCGAAGATGCGCTCGGCATCCTCGGCAAAAATCACCTCACGGTCTTGAAGCAACTGCGCCAACTCGTGATGTCCGCTGCTATAACGGGTCAACAACGTCTTTGCACGCTCATATTGCTCGTTGATAATGTGTTGCACCTCGCTGTCAATCGCCCGTGCACGCTCCTCGCTGTAAGGCTTGGTGAAGCCGTACTCTTGACTCGACGAGTCGTAGTAACTGATGTTAGGCAGACTCTCGCCCATGCCGTAATAGGTCACCATAGCATAAGCCAACTTTGTGCTTCGCTCGAGGTCATTGAGCGCACCGGTGTCGGTGAACCCGAGGAACAGATCCTCGGCGGCACGACCGGCAAGCAACTTGCATATCTGGTCCAATATAGCCTGTCTGGGCTCGATTTGACGTTCCTCGGGCTGATACCATGCCGCGCCCAAAGCCTTGCCACGCGGCACGATGGTCACCTTGATGAGGGGATCGGCATACTCGAGATGCCACCCTACCGTGGCATGACCCGCTTCATGAACGGCAATGCTGTGACGTTCCTCGTTGGTAATCACCTTACTGCGCTTCTCGAGTCCGCCCACGATGCGGTCAATGGCATCAAGGAAGTCCTGGCGCTGCACGGCTTGTTTCTTGCGACGAGCGGCAATGAGAGCCGCCTCGTTACACACGTTGGCAATATCGGCACCCGAGAAACCGGGTGTTTGTCTCGCTAATTGGTCAAGATCAACGCTGCCGTCAATCTTCACGCCACGCAGGTGGACTGTGAAAATCTCCTTGCGATCGTTCAACTCGGGCAGTTCGACGTAAATCTGTCGGTCAAATCGCCCTGCGCGCAGCAATGCCTTGTCGAGAATGTCGGCACGGTTAGTCGCCGCCAGCACAATGATACCGCTGTTGCTGCCGAAACCGTCCATCTCGGTGAGTAACTGGTTGAGCGTATTCTCACGTTCATCGTTACCGCCGAAACTCGGATTTTTACCTCGCGCACGTCCCACAGCGTCAATCTCGTCGATAAAGATGATACAGGGTGCCTTGGTCTTGGCTTGGGCGAACAAGTCGCGCACTCGCGATGCGCCTACACCCACGAACATCTCGACAAAGTCCGAACCGCTGAGCGAGAAGAACGGCACATCGGCCTCGCCGGCAACAGCCTTGGCAAGCAAGGTTTTACCGGTGCCCGGAGGACCGACGAGTAACGCGCCTTTGGGGATTTTTCCACCGAGGTCGGTATAGGTACCGGGGTTCTTCAAGAAGTCGACAATCTCGGCTATCTCGACCTTAGCCTCGGCGAGACCGGCAACATCGTTGAAGGTCACGCGTTCTCCGTTGCTTCCGTCGAACAACTGCGCTTTACTCTTACCGACGCTGAAGATACCACCCGAGGCTCCTCCACCGCCCATGCGACGCATCATGAAGACCCACAGCAGCACCAACAACACCACCGGACCGAAGTACCACAAGATGTTACTGAAACCGCTGTTATCCTCGTAACTCACCTCACCGGTAAACGCGCCCTCATCGTGCGCCTTGCTCAACATAGTTTCTGCCTTGTCGACGCTGGGGATACTGACGCGGACTACGGCAGGGTGACTGTTCTTGTCAATTTTCTCGCCCTTGAAAAACACCTTGGCGAGCGAGTCGTTAACCTCGGCGTCGGCACGTTTTTTGTCACTATACACCGTCACCTTGGTCACGCCACCGCTGTTCACGGCATTGCGAAACTCGTCCCACGAAATTTCCTTACTCACACCATCGTCGGTGCGATACATCCATAGCCCCAATATCGCGGCAAATATCATGACATACATCCACATGATATTGATGCCGCCACCGTTTTTTTGTTGCTTTTTTGCCATTGTTATCTAACGGTCAGGTATTGTATATAAAGGGTGAAGTATTGATTAATGATTAATAAATATCGGGTATCTCAACAATCTCGGCATCACTCCACAGGTGCTCCAAGTCGAAGCGACGTCGTGTCTCGTCAAGGAAGACATGGGCAAACACCGTGCCGTAGTCGATGATAATCCACTCGCTGTTGTCATATCCGTCGTAGTTGAACGGACGCACACCGATTGTCTTTTCAACGTACTCGCGTATGCTGTCGGCAACCGCATCTACCTGCATGGTGCTACCGCCTGTGGCAATCACGAATGCCCGTGCCGGTGCTTCCTCGATAGCACTCAAGTCAACATGTACAATGTCGTGACCTTTTTTCTCTTGAATTCCTTCGATAATTGTTTTGATTAACGTTGTGTTATCTGCCATAAAAACAATGTGTTAATTTAAAGTGTCGCAGGTGATTTCGACCTGCGGCGATTTAATTGGCAAAGTTAATAAAAACAATATTTGCTTGCAAATTTTGTTTTTTGTAACTTTGCACTTACAAAAAGCGTGCCATCAATGGACAAGTTTGACAAGAAATATTACCGCATCGGCGATGTTGCCGAGTTGCTCGGCATACCCGAGTCGACCTTGCGTTACTGGGAGACACAATTTACCATTGTCAAGCCCAAGCGCAACGAGAAGAACGTGCGTTTCTACACACCTGCCGACATTGAGGTAATCCGCAAGATATATTACCTTGTAAAGGAAAAAGGTCTCAAGTTAGATGCCGCGCAAGCCCAGTTGCGTGTTAACCGCGATGGTGTGGACAAGCGGTTCGAAGTTATAGACCGTCTCAAGCAAGTGCGCGATGACTTGCGACTGCTCTTGACCCACCTCGAGCAGACAGGTCGATAAAGCCCATTTCTCCTCAGTTTGATAATTTGATCACTTACGTCCGAAGTCTGCCGGAATTTCACCCCACTGCTCGGTATTCCACTTGAGCACGGCGTTGCGCCACGTGTGAGTCTGTAACCAGTGCTCGGCACGGGCGATGATGCCGAAGATTGCTTGATTTGCGGCAGTCGGTTTCAGCGCTGTTTTAGCCTGTCGGTTACGCACCCAAGCGAGGGCGGTGCGACTGTCGCTGTAAATTGCGGTGTGGTCATTGCCGCGGTTAGCGAACAGGGCAAGAGCGTGCACAATGGCAAGGAATTCACCGATATTGTTTGTACAATCGGGATAGGGACCCTGATGAAAGACCTCGGCACCGGTGATAACATCGACACCACGATATTCCATCATGCCCGGGTTGCCCGAGCACGCACCGTCAACAGCGATGCTGTCTCTAACGATTTCGGGTATCGCCTCGTAATTGACACGCTCGCGCGACGAGTGCGCGATAGCACGCAATAACGACGTGTCGACAGGCTCACTGCGAAATGCTTCGATCGCGGCTTCCTGACTGCTGAAGGACTTATAACGGGCACCGGGAAAACCCTTCACTCGTGCCTCGCACTCCTCCCAACTATTACAAACACCGGGTTCTGTTCCGACCCAAACAACGTACCACTTCATCGTTGATATTTCTATAATCAAGTTGTTGCAGTGGAACACACTCAACTCACTTGAGGGTTTGAATTAATTATTAAGACTCATCTTGCGTTGCGGGAGTCAACGACGCGTTGCGACGCATCGTGGCGAGGGTTACTCGATGTAACGCGCTACCGGCAAACGTGTCATCGAACTCCTGCTGAGACATCGCTGCAATGCTCTCGCGCGTGAGAGACATCACCGCGTCGCGCGGAGTAAAGTCGGTCACCGACGTTGGGACAGCCCGTGCGTTGTGAGGGCAACACAATTGGCACTCGTCACAACCGGCAACCCGTCCGTCAAGCCTCGCTGCGATGTCGGCAGGCAAGGACGCATCGTGGTTCTCGATTGTCATCGCCGACAAGCATCGACGCGCATCGGCGGCATCACCTGCGACATTGAGGGCACCCACCGGACAGACCTCGACACAACGTCTACATTCACCACAAGTGAGAGTACACGGCTCGTCGGGAGGCAAGGGGGCTGTTGCCAACACGGCTCCGAGGAAGAAAAAAGAACCACGCCCGGGAATAATCAACGTGTTGTTCAACCCGATAAACCCCAAGCCGGCCTGCACAGCCCAATATCTCTCGCGCAACGGAGCCGAGTCGACACACGCACGGGTTACACCACCCGTCAGTTGCTCAACATGCGAGGCAAGCCGCCGCAAGCGCGAGCGCAGCACGCGATGATAGTCGCGCCCGTAGGCGTAGTATGCCACTCGTGCCGCTCCCGGGGGTTGCTTCACCGACGGCAGGTAGTTGAGCGCGACCATGATTACCGATTGTGCTCCCTCGAGCAACAGACGCGGGTCGTCACGGACGTCCATGTTGCGCGCTGCCCAAGCCATGCTGCCGTGATGCCCGCGAGCAACCCATGAGCGATAACGATCGGCGGCCTGAGCCTCGACAGCGGCAGCCTTTGCAACGCCACACGCGTCAAATCCCAGTTCGCCGGTAGCAAACCGTTTGATCTCGTCAACGCATTGGGATGGGCAACAGTTCATAACCTTGTTGCTTGAGCCACTCTATCGCTCGCGGCAGGGCGAAACGC
The DNA here is from genome assembly GCA_937901905.1 of uncultured Porphyromonadaceae bacterium. Taxonomy (GTDB): domain Bacteria; phylum Bacteroidota; class Bacteroidia; order Bacteroidales; family Muribaculaceae; genus Sodaliphilus. The sequence continues at coordinate 29,602 of CALDIF010000023.1, forward strand.
AAATTGCGTTCAGCCTTGATGGAGTCGTGAAACACGATTATCGAGCCGTTGCGAGCAAAGCGCTTCACATTGTTCAACACCACCTCGGGGTGCAAGTCGCGGTCGTAGTCGCGCGTGACAAGGTCATACATGATAATGTCGAACCGCTCGCGCAACACGTGACTTTGCCCCCAACGCATCAACCCGTGCGGTGGTCTGAACAAGTTACTGTGTATCAACTCGTCGGCACGGAAAACGTTGTGCAGATAGGTCTTGGTGGTCACACGAGCACCACGCATGTGACTCATCGTGTGGTTGCCGTAACTGTGCCCGCGCGACTTGATTTGGTCGAACAACTCGGGGTGACGCTCCACGTTCTCACCGACAAGAAAGAATGTCGCCTTAACGCCGTGTTCATCAAGCGTGTCAAGCACCCATGGCGTAACCTCGGGTATCGGCCCATCGTCAAAGGTGAGATACACCGCATGCTCGCGCGCGTGAATGCGCCACACCGTTTCGGGAAAGAGCATGCGATACAGCAGCGGCGGTTGTTCGATCAGCATCTCTCTATATTACGATATCGGGTTGCTCGTATTCCGCTTCATTATCTTCGCTATCGGCAAGCAGTTCGGGAGCGATGTGCATATCCTTCAGTTTGGCAATCATCTCTACTGCTCCGTTGGGATCGATTTCCCTATAATAATCGACCAATGCGGGGAAATAGCGGTAGTATATGTACCTATCCTGATTGGTGATATTGGACAACAAGGACAACGATAGCGACTGGTAGAACAACACATACTGCGCGTAGCGCTCGATTTCATCGCGTATCAATTGCACTGCAACAGCGTGGGCTGTCTTGTCACCGCCCTTAGTAGCCAAGCGTTCATAGGTGCGCGCATACTCCAGACCCATCTGCAACGCAAACGGCGACGCCTTGACCGGCAATTTCTCCAACGACAAGTCAAGCACTCGGCGAGCACGGACGTAGTCACCCCTCTCGGCAAGATCCTCGGCAAGGTTGCCGAGCGTCATGCGTGTCGTGGTCACCATGCGACGTATAGTCTCGTCGAGGTAGAGCGAGCCGGCAGGAGCAACATCAATACCGCCCCAACGGAAACGCTCGGTCACGTTGCGATACATCTTGTCACAGTCGCTGCCGATGTCACCCGTGGCAAGTGACATACCTCGTAGCGGCACGACCTGATAAGCCATGCCGGTGCACAACAAGTTGTCCTCAAGACCCAAATAGTAACTGCTCGGCACTGTCATTGCGAAGTAGCACGGACGTTTCCAACCGCCCTTAATGCTCGAGTTGATGATGTCAAGACTCATCACTTGACTCGATGTCATGCCACTGCCCAATCCGGACAGGTTCAACGTGATGGCTTCAAGCACGGCATTAGCGGCGGTGTCGGCAACAACCCCGGCTTTCACGGCTTGATTGACATCAACAGGAATAAACACATTCGAGTGTTGAATCATGTGCACACCGTAGTCGTTGGACAGTTTGTCGTAAGCATACAGTTCGTCGAGCATCGCGGATACCGGCACAGGCAGCGTGTCGGGTTGATACAGGTAGTTATATTGATGCTCATCGTAGGCGAACGTAAAGCGATCGGCCTGCATTGGCAACGGTTCCGACTCGTAGGCGGCACGTTGCATCTGGGCGATATACCAGTCGGTCGACAGGTAACTCAGGTTACACACGCGCACGTCGGTGCGATAACCCTCCACCTCTTGGGCATACCACAAGGGGAAGGTGTCGTTGTCTCCGTTGGTGAAGATAACCGCGTTAGGGTCAAGACTCGACAAGTAATTCATGCCGAAGTCGCGCGCGGCGTAACGACCGCTGCGGTCATGGTCGTCCCACGTTTGACTCACCATTTGCAATGGGACAATAATGCCTGACAAGCACGCTATGACCGAGGCTGCCGTTCGGTTCCCCACCCCTTTGAAGGCAGTTGACAACAGACTGTACAAGCCGGCAACCCCCAAACCAATCCAAATGGCAAACGCATAGAACGATCCGGCATAGGCATAGTCTCGCTCACGAGGCTGATTGGGTGTTTGATTGAGGT
>CALDIF010000024.1 GCA_937901905.1 uncultured Porphyromonadaceae bacterium
GTGGTCGCCGCCACAAACGATTACCTTCTTGTGCCTGCCGCTGCAAATAAGGCTGGCGGCCTGCTCCATAGCGTAGAGAAATCCTGCGCAAGCGGCCTCAAGGTCAAAGCCGAAGGCATTCTTGAGGCCAAGGTTGCCGATGATGAGCGAGGCGGTGGAGGGGAAGTGGTAGTCGAAAGTGCAGGTCGCGGCAATGACTGCATCGATGGAGTCAGGGTCTGCGCCCGTCTTCTCGAGCAGCTGCTTCACGGCCTTGGTCATCATGAATGACGTGCCTGTGCCCTCCTCGGGCTTCAGTATGTGGCGTGTCTTGACGCCGATGCGCTCCATTATCCACTCATCGCTTGTGTCAACGATGGTAGACATCTCCTCATTGTCGAGGATGTAGGTGGGCACCCATCCGCCAACACCGGTGATGACTGCATTGATTTTTCCCATTTCAGCGATGGATTGAGGTTAGTACTACTCTGCTGCTTCCATTTCAATAGCTACCTTGCCCCTGTACTGGCCGCACGAAGGACAAACGGTGTGGTACACATAGAGTTCGCCGCAGTTAGGGCACTTTGCCAATGTGGGTGCCACTGCCTTATCGTGAGTTCTTCTCTTTGCGGTACGTGTTTTTGACTGTCTTCTTTTAGGATGTGCCATTTTCTTGTTATTTTATAATGTTAGTCTTCTATTTCACTTCTTCTTCTTGTCTTACCAGAATCCGGTTGAGCTTCTCAACCATTTCGGGATTGCACTGCCCCTCGGGGTGAGAGTGGGTGAGGGGTATTGCCAGCGCGATGCTGTCGTAGATCAAGGGCCAGAGGTCGAGTCCTTTTTGGCTTTGTTCAACGTAAATTACGTCGGCGTCGTCCTCATAGTGGTCGGCAAATATCACCGCCAACTCATTGCAGGTGTCAATGTCCAGCTCCATGTCGTCAAGGCATCTGTCGCACTCCACCACGGCTTTGCCGCAGGTGTGGATGGTGAGCCCCAGTCCTTTTGGAGCCTGCTGGGCAGTGACAGTGGCCGTAAGGTTGCCGCCCTTTACCAGCGAATTCTCTACGGCGGCAAGCATTTTGCTGTTGACGGGGTACTCCTCTGTCAGCGGTTGCTGGAAATTTTGCCTCAAGTCCAGGATGATAGACATATTCACCTTTTTGGAGCGCATTTCCTTGCCTTGCAGCGAAGACCACGCTCTATGTGAGCGGCAAAATTAGTAATAATTTGTTGATTTCGGGCAATATCAATAGTAAAAAGTGCCTACTACTCACCCGATAGCGTTATTAGCCCTGACGCTGCTTGAACTTGGGGTTCTTCTTGCAGATAACATACAGGCGACCCTTACGACGCACGATCTTGCAGTCGGCCGAACGCTTCTTGATTGATGCTCTTACCTTCATGATTGTAATGTATCAATAGTGTTGTTAGTTACTTGTAACGGAACGAGATGCGGCCCTTAGTGAGGTCGTAGGGTGTCATCTCAACGCGCACACGGTCACCGGGCAATATCTTGATGTAATGCATGCGCATCTTGCCCGAAATGTGAGCGATAATTTGATGACCCGTCTGCAACTCAACGCGAAACTGCGCGTTGCTCAATGCCTCGACTATAGTGCCATCCAACTCGATGTTCTCTTGTTTTGCCATATCGGATTGATAATATTATTCTCGATGTTAATTAACTGTTGACGAAGTGTTGATCAGATAAACCTGTCGCCAAGAACTTCCTTGACGAATTCAAAACTCGACAAGATATCGGGTTTGCCGTGATGAACCGCAATTGAGTGCTCGTAGTGGGCACTGGGTTTGCGATCACGCGTGCGACATATCCACGCGTCGTTGTCGATGAACACATTTTTACTACCCATGTTGATCATCGGCTCTATAGCGATGCACATACCGTTCTTTATGAGCGGTCCCGTACCACGACGACCGTAATTGGGCACCTCGGGATCCTCGTGCAACTTGCGTCCGACACCATGCCCGGTCATCTCGCGAACCACGCTGTAACCGTGACGTTCGCAATAGGTCTGAACAGCATTGGCGATGTCGCCGATGCGATTGCCCGGCACAGCCTTGGCAATACCCTCGTAGAGCGAAGCTTTAGTGACACGCAGCAGTTGCAGCACGTCATCGGCAACCTCACCGACGGGGAATGTGTAAGTCGAGTCGCCATTGAAGCCGGCTTTATTAACCGCTCCGCAGTCAACACTCACTATATCACCGTCGCGCAAAACGTAACTGTCGGGGATACCGTGAACGACCGTCTCGTTTACCGAGATACACACCGATGCCGGGAAACCGTACAAACCCAAGAAACCGGGAACACAGTCCTGTGAGCGAATGTACTCTTCGGCAATTTGATTTAAGCGACGGGTTGTCACCCCGGGCTGCACCCACCGAGCCACTTCGCCCAATGTGCGTGCAACCACGAGGTTTGCATCCCGCAACAGTTCAATCTCTTCGTCGGTCTTGAGGAAAATCATGCGATTAACTCAATCAAATTGAATAACATCGGGATTGATATTGTCAACGTCCCCTAATGCGGCCCGAACGCATCAGACCGTCATAGTGATGCATCTGCAAGTGAGTCTCGACTTGCTGCAGCGTGTCGAGAACCACACCGACCATAATCAGCAACGACGTGCCACCGAAGAACTGGGCAAACTGCTGGTTGATACCGAAGAAACGCGCGAAAGCCGGCATGATAGCAACGATGCCTAGGAAGATAGAACCCGGCAAAGTAATGCGCGACATGATAGAGTCGATATACTCGGCAGTTTTCTTACCCGGCTTTATACCCGGGATAAAGCCGCTATTCTTCTTCATCTGCTCAGCCATCTCGGTCGGACGGACAGTGATGGCGGTGTAGAAGTAGGTGAACGCAAGAATGAGCAGGAAGTACACGAAGTTGTACCAGAAACCGTTAATGTCGCTGAACGTGCTTGCGAACTTAGCCCAGAAGCCCTCGCCACCGGCGCGGAAACCTGCCAACGTAGCGGGAATGAACATGAGCGCTTGAGCAAAGATGATAGGCATCACATTGGCAGCGTTAACCTTCAACGGGATATATTGGCGAGCACCACCGAACTGCTTGTTACCCACAATGCGCTTGGCATATTGTACGGGCACCTTGCGTGTACCCTGGACAAGCATCACGGCACCTGCTGTAACGGCGAACAACACGATAACCTCAATGAGCAACATCACCAATCCACCTTGAGCCGTGTTCAAACGGCTGGTGAACTCCTGGAAGAAAGCTCCAGGGAGACGGGCAATAATACCCACCAAGATAATCATTGAGATACCGTTGCCGATACCCTTGTCGGTGATTTTCTCGCCCAACCACATGATGAACATCGCGCCGGCAGTGAGCACAAGCGACATGAACACCATGTTGATCCACGAGATGTGCATCGGCATTGCATGACCCGAAGTCGCCGCGGCGTTAACCTGATATTGCAAGTTAACCAAGTAAGCCGGTGCTTGCACGAGCAAGATGGCCACGGTGAGATAACGGGTGTATTGGTTGAGTTTCACACGACCGCTCTCACCCTCACGTTGCAACTTTTGGAAACTGGGAATAACCATTCCGGCAAGTTGTATCACGATAGACGCGGTGATGTAGGGCATGATACCCAACGCGAAAATTGAAGCCTGCGAGAACGCACCTCCCGAGAACATATCGAGCAACTGCATCAAACCGCTATTGTTGGTAAATGCACGCATTGCCGAGAGGTTCATCGGGTCGATACCGGGTACCACGATATGACATCCGAGTCGATAAACAAGGATGAACATGAACGTGATGACGATGCGAGAACGCAAATCCTCAATCTTGCAAATGTTTTTAATATTCTCGATCAGTTTCATGAGAATCAAACTTTCTTTACAGTGCCGCCGGCTGCGAGGATTGCCTCCTCTGCCTTCTTGCTGAAAGCGTTAGCCTCGACATTGAGTTTCACTGTAATATTGCCGTTAGCGAGAATTTTAACAAGTTGTCCCTTGCGAAGCAAACCGGCCTCGCGCAACGTGTCAACGGTGACGGTCTCAAGACCGGCATTGGCAGCAAGTTCACTGAGCAAACTCAAGTTGATAGCCTTGTATTCAACGCGGTTGATGTTCTTGAAGCCACCCTTGGGCAAGCGACGTTGCAAAGGCATCTGACCGCCCTCAAAACCGACTTTCTGCTTGTAACCCGAGCGCGACTTGGCACCCTTGTGACCGCGTGTTGACGTGCCGCCCTTGCCCGAACCGGGACCGCGACCGATGCGACGTTTCTTCTTGTTTGAACCGACGGCAGGAGTAAGATTATATAATTCCATATCAAATCGTGTAAAAAAGTGAGATTACTCGGCGACCTCGGTCACTTTAACGAGGTGACGCACAACATTAACCATACCCAACACTTCGGGGCAAGCTTCAAGCACTACACTGTGGTTGAGTTTGCGCAATCCGAGCGCGTCAAGGGTCTTCTTCTGATGAGCCGGGCGATTGATGCGGCTCTTGACTTGCTTAATTTCTATCTTAGCCATGATGCACAATCTTATTATCCTTTAAACACCTTCTCAACAGTAATGCCACGATAGGCAGCGATAGTCTTGGGACTACGCATCTCCTCGAGAGCCTTAATAGTAGCCTTGACGAGGTTGTGGGGGTTACTTGACCCCTTGGACTTACAGATAACATCGGTCACGCCGATGCTCTCAAACACGGCACGCATTGCACCACCGGCCTTCACACCGGTACCGGCCGAAGCGGGCTTCATGATAATGCGCGAGCCACCGAACTTGGCAACTTGCTCGTGAGGAATGGTGCCCTTGTGAATGGGAACACGGATAAGGTTTTTCTTGGCAACCTCAACACCCTTGGCGATAGCGGTAGTGACCTCGTTGGCCTTACCCAAGCCGTAACCTATCACACCATTGCCGTCACCCACGACGACGATAGCGGCGAAGGTGAACGTGCGACCACCCTTGGTGACCTTAGTGGTGCGGTTGATTGCAACAAGGCGCTCCTGGAGCTCGATATCGCTATTAATCTTAACTCTGTTATTCTTCTTAACCATGGTGATAATTAAAATTTGAGACCACCCTTGCGAGCACCGTCAGCCAGGGCCTTCACACGGCCGTGGAACAGGAAGCCATTGCGGTCAAACACTACTGTGGTGATACCGGCCTCGATAGCCTTCTTAGCGACATTCTCGCCAACCTGAGCAGCAATTTCACTCTTGGTGCCGGCGAGGGCGAGACCACGCGACGATGATGCGACCAATGTGCGGCCGGCCTCATCATCAATAAGTTGGGCATAGATCTGCTTGTTGCTGCGGAACACGCTCATACGGGGGCGCTCGGCTGTACCGGCGATGCGACCGCGAATGCGTGCCTTGATCTTATTGCGTCTTTGTTGTTTCGAAATCATGATGTTACAATTTACTTGGCTGCTGCCGATTTACCGGATTTGCGGCGAAGTACCTCGCCAACGAACTTAATACCCTTGCCCTTGTACGGTTCAGGCTTGCGGAACGAGCGTATCTTGGCACAAATTTGACCAAGCAACTGCTTGTCACACGAGGTGAGCGTAATCATCGGGTTCTTGTTGCGCTCCATCTTAGCCTCAACATCAACCTCATCGGGCATCTTGATATAAATATCGTGAGAGAAACCTAATGTCAACTTCAACACCTTGGGAGAGGTCACCTCGGCCTTATAACCGACACCGACGATCTCCATCTCGGCCTTGAAACCGTTGCTCACGCCCTCAACCATGTTGTGGATCAACGCGCGATACAAGCCGTGCTGTGCACGAGACTCACGCTCGTCGTCGGGACGCGAAATCTTCACCTCACCGTCCTCAATCTCAACACCGATGAGCGGATTGACACTCTGGCACAACGTGCCCTTGGGTCCCTTGACGGTGATAACATTGTCCTTGAACTCGACTGTCACGCCGGCAGGAACAGCGATTGGCAATTTACCTATTCTTGACATAACTGTACCCTCCTATTAATAAACGTAACACAAAACCTCACCACCAATCTTGAGTTCGGCAGCCTGCTTGTTGGTCATGATGCCACGGCTGGTGGAGAGAATAGCAATACCTAACCCGTTGAGCACGCGCGGCATGTCCTTGTAGCCGGTGTATTGGCGGAGACCCGGACGCGAAACGCGGGTTAAACACTTGATAGCACTCACCTTGTCGACCTTGTCGTACTTGAGCGCAATCTTAATCATACCTGAGGGCGTACCATCGTCAACGAACTTGTAGTTCAAGATGTAGCCCTGGTCGAAGAGGATCTTGGTGATCTCCTTCTTCATCTTTGAGGCAGGGATATCAACGACACGATGTTGTGCCTTGATCGCATTCCTCAATCTCGTCAAATAATCTGCAATTGGATCGGTCATTATTGTGATTGTTTAAATTGATCCGGAACCCGTCGACACGAGTCACGTGTCCGGACAATATTTAAAAAATAAAATGTTGTGAAATAATCACTGATTGTTCTGTTTCATGTCATCGCGGCGAGTCCGGCAAGACACGGTGCGCCGGATAATCCGCCATGATGTCATGTGTCAAGGGTCACCAACTTGCCTTGCGCACACCCGGTATCAAGCCCTGCGATGCCATCTCGCGGAAGTTGATGCGAGAGATGCCGAACTGACGCATATAGCCCTTGGGACGTCCCGATATCTTGCAACGATTGTGCAAGCGCACGGGCGAAGCGTTCAACGGCAACAACTGCAGTGCCTCATAGTCGCCTGCCTTCTTCAAGGCTGCACGCTTGGCAGCGTACTTTGCCACGAGGCGCTCGCGCTTGGCTTGACGAGCCTTCATTGATTCTTTTGCCATGTACAATAAATATTGAAATGTTTTACAATAAATCAACTCTTGAACGGCAAGCCGAAAGCCTTGAGCAACGCGTAGCCTTCCTCATCGGTCTTGGCTGTGGTGACAAACGTGATGTTCATACCGTTCATACGAGTAACGGTGTCAAGGTTAATCTCGGGGAAGATGATTTGCTCGGTGACACCCACGCTGTAGTTGCCACGACCGTCCAACTTACCGTTGATACCCTTGAAGTCACGGATACGCGGCAACGCGATGCGAATAAAGCGCTCCATGAACTCGTACATGCGATCACGACGCAGGGTCACGCGAGCTCCGATGGGCATCTTCTTACGCACCTTGAAGTTGCTGATGTCCTTCTTTGAGAGCGTTTGCACTGCACGTTGACCGGTGATGGTGGTCAACTCGTTGATTGCGATCTCGATAATCTTCTTGTCCTGTGTCGCATCGCCAAGACCCTCATTGAGGACGATCTTGACCAAGCGGGGGATCTGCATGGGGGAGGTGTAATTGAATTGCTTCATCAAGGCGGGAGCAATCACCTCGTCGTATTGTTTCTTAAGTGTTGTTGCCATTACTTGATCTCCTCTCCGGTTTTTTTGGAATAACGAACAGTTTTGCCCTCGGCGTTTTTCTTGAAGCCGGTGCGCACCGGCTTGCCATCCTCAACGAGGCTGAGGTTGCTCACATGGATGGGAGCCTCCTTCTTGACAAAGCCGCCTTGTGGAGTCTGAGCCGTCGGCTTGGTGCTCTTGGTTACGACATTGCAACCCTCGACGATAGCACGACCTTCCTTGCGCAACACGCTGAGCACGCGACCGGTCTTACCCTTGTCATCGCCGGCGAGAACAATCACGGTGTCGCCTTTCTTAATGTGTAACTTAGCCATTATTTCTAATGATGAAATGTTGATAACGATTAAATGCTCACAGCACCTCGGGCGCGAGTGAAACAATCTTCATGTTAGTGGCACGCAACTCGCGAGCAACGGGACCGAAGATGCGCGTTCCGCGCAACTCGTCGGCATTGGTGAGCAACACACAAGCATTGTCGTCAAAGCGGATGTACGAACCATCGGCACGACGTATTTCCTTCTTGGTGCGTACCACAACCGCACGCGATATAGTGCCCTTCTTCACGTCCGAAGACGGCATCGCATTCTTGACGGTGACAACGATAATGTCGCCCACCGATGCATATCGACGACCGGTACCTCCAAGCACGCGAATGCACAACACTTCCTTGGCACCGCTGTTGTCGGCAACTGTCAATCTGGTTTCTGTCTGTATCATAACTCAATAAATGTTACTTGGCTTTTTCAATAATTTCAACCAGTCTCCAACGCTTGGTCTTGCTCAGCGGACGTGTTTCCATCAGGCGCACCTTGTCGCCCACTTGGCACTCGTTGTTCTCGTCATGAGCATGATACTTCTTCGTCTTGTTGACGAACTTGCCGTAGATCGGGTGTTTCTCCTTCCACTTGATGGTGACGGTGATGGTCTTGTCACCCTTGGTGCTCGAAACGATGCCGATACGTTCCTTGCGTAAGTTTCTCTTTTCCATATCAGCTTCGATGATTATTTGTTGTTAAGTTGACGAGCACGGACCTCGGTGAGCATTCGTGCAATCTCGCGGCGGTCGCGCGTTATCTTTGCCGGATTGTCCAACGGCGAGATTGAGTGTTGAATCTTCTCTTGGATATAGGCAACGCGAGCGGCCTCGAGGCGGTCAAGCAGTTCCTTATCGGTGAGTTCTTTATAATTTTCTTTCTTCATAGTCTCTCGCTTGTTAGACAGTTTGAGTTGGGTCATAATCACGACTGACAACGAACTTGGTGATGACGGGCAACTTTTGCGCTGCAAGACGCAGAGCCTCCTTAGCCACGTCATAACTGACGCCGTCAATCTCAATCAGGATGCGGCCCGGGTGCACCGGAGCGACATAACCGGCGACATCACCTTTACCTTTACCCATACGCACATCGGCGGGCTTGCGGGTGTAGGGTTTGTCGGGGAAGATGCGCAACCACACTTTACCCTCACGCTGCATGAAACGTGTCACAGCCACACGGGCAGCCTCGATTTGACGGGCTGTAATCCACTTGGACTGGAGGGTCTTGATACCGAACGAGCCGAATGCCAGTTGGTCACCGCGCTTGGTGTACTGGCGGGGATGCCCGTCACTCGGTCTTCTATATCTTAATCTCTTGGGTTGTAACATAGTTGACTAATAAATTATCGGTTGTTGTTTTTCTTGCGGAAACCGCCACGACGACGCTCGCCGCCGCCGGCTCCGTGACCGCGATGCTCGCTCTTACCGGTAGTGTAGTTGGGAGCAAGGTCAACCTTGCCGTACACTTCGCCACGGCAGATCCACACCTTGATGCCGATCAAACCCACCTTAGTGAGAGCCGGTGCCAAAGCGTAGTCGATGTCGGCACGCAGGGTGTGCAAGGGAGTGCGACCCTCCTTGAACATTTCGCTACGAGCCATCTCGGCGCCGTTGAGACGTCCGCTCACGAGCACCTTGATGCCGGCAGCACCGGCACGCATGGTCGACTGAACCGCCATCTTGACTGCACGACGATAAGCCACCTTGCCCTCCACCTGGCGAGCGATGTTAGCGGCGACTATCTCGGCATCAAGATCCGGACGCTTGACCTCCGAAATATTGATTTGTACGTCTTTCTTAGTGAGTTTCTTGAGTTCCTCCTTGAGTATGTCAACCTCTTGACCGCCCTTACCGATAATCACACCGGGGCGAGCAGTGCAAATGGTGATGGTCACCAACTTGAGCGTGCGCTCAATGATGATGCGTGACACACTTGCCTTGGCAAGACGCACGTTGAGATACTTGCGGATTTTGCTATCCTCAAGCAGGGTGTCACCATAGTCGTTACCTCCAAACCAGTTGGAATCCCAACCACGGATAATGCCCAAACGGTTGCTGATAGGATTTACTTTCTGTCCCATAAATAGAATAATGATGCGTCTTATTGTTATTAAATAGTATCAACTACCAAGGTCAGGTGGTTGCTACGTTTACGGATACGATAGCCACGTCCTTGCGGAGCGGGGCGCAGTCTCTTGAGCATCGGGGCGCAGTCAACGGTGATTGTCTTCACCATGAGTTCGCCGGCTTCAGCCCTGCGACCGTTCTTCTGTTCCCAATTGGCAATTGCCGACTTGAGCAACTTCTCGATGTCGGCTGCGGCATGCTTGGTTGAGAAATGGAGCAGACCCAATGCCTTGAAGACCTCAACACCGCGCACCATGTCAGCGACAAGGCGCATCTTGCGGGGCGAACTGGGCACGTTGCGCAAACGGGCTTGGCAAACGTCACGACGTGCCTCTTTCAAGCGCTCTGCTGTATTATGCTTTCTTTTACCCATTGTTTTTAAATCTTTTATCAAATTACGTTACTTAGGGCGCGGACGGCTTACTTGTTATTACCGCTGTGACCGCGGAAGATGCGCGTGGGCGCGAACTCACCCAACTTGTGACCGACCATCTGCTCGGTTACATAGACGGGAATGAAGTTCTTGCCATTGTGCACAGCGAAAGTGTGACCGACGAAGTCCGGCGAGATCATCGAGGCGCGCGACCAAGTCTTGATCACATCGCTCTTACCGCTGGCGTTCATGGCGTCAACTTTCTTTTCCAACTTGACACTGATGTACGGGCCCTTTTTTAATGAACGACTCATAGTTGTGCTGTGATTAATCAAATTACTTCTTTCTTCTCTCGATAATGTACTTCGAAGACTGCTTCTTGGGAGCACGTGTCTTCAAGCCCTTGGCATACACGCCATTGCGCGAACGCGGGTGGCCACCGCTCTGGCGACCCTCACCACCACCCATGGGGTGATCGACAGGGTTCATGACGACACCGCGGTTGTGGGGGCGACGTCCGAGCCAGCGCATGCGTCCCGCCTTGCCGCTCTGCTCGAGGGCATGGTCGCTGTTACCGACGACACCCACTGTGGCGCGGCACTCGGCGAGGATACGACGGGTCTCACCCGAAGGCAATTTGACAATCACATAGTCACCTTCGCGCGAAGTGAGTTGCGCGAAAGTGCCGGCCGAGCGTGCCATAACGGCACCCTGACCGGGACGCAATTCGATATTGTGCACGAGTGTACCGACGGGTATACTCTTCAACGGGAGCGCGTTACCCAACTCGGGCGCGACATTCTCACCGCTTTCAACCGTAGCGCCAACCTGCAGTCCGTTGGGTGCGATTATATACGACTTAATACCGTCAGCATAGAACAACAGGGCGATGCGAGCCGAGCGATTGGGATCGTACTCGATAGCCTTGACTACTGCTGACACACCATCTTTTCTTCTCTTAAAATCGACAAAACGCAACTTGCGCTTGTGACCGCCGCCGATGTAGCGGGCAGTCATGCGACCCTGTGCGTTGCGGCCACCGGTGGCACGCTTGCCGACAGTAAGAGACTTCTCCGGAGTAGTCTTGGTGATATCGGTGAATACTCCGCTAATTCTGTGTCTCCTGCCCGGTGTAGTGGGCTTCAATTGTTTAACTGCCATTTGTTACTTTAAATATTGCTGTAGAAATCAATAGTCTGTCCCTCGGCAACAGTGACGACAGCCTTCTTGAAGGCAGCCACCTTGCCACGAAGCAAACCGCTACGGCTATAGCGACGCTTCTTCTTACCGTCGTAATTCATAGTGCTGATACCAACAACCTTGACGTCGTAGAGTTTCTCCACAGCATCAATGATCTGGGGCTTGGTAGCCTCAGGACTCACGCGGAACGAGAAACGATTGGTCTTCTCGCTGACGGCGTTGGCCTTCTCAGTCACAATAGGAATGATCTGTATCATCTCTTAGTATCTGTAAAGTGTTCACTTTAAATTATTCAACACATCAACACTGCCCTCGACAATCACCATCATCTTGTTGTCAAGAATGCGATAGGTGTTGATGTCGGCGGCAGTAATCACGCTTGCAAGCGGCAAGTTGCGAGCCGACAAAATTACATTATTATCAGGACTCGGTAAAACGAGGAGAACCTTTTTATCCGATATTTTAAGATTATTAAGAATATTTAACATATCCTTGGTCTTCGGAGCCTCCAACGTGAAGTTCTCAACAACGATAATTTGTCCATTGGCAGCCTTGCTGGTCAAAGCAGAGCGGCGGGCCAACGCCTTCACCTTCTTGTTGAGTTTGAAACTATAGTTGCGCGGACGGGGACCGAACACGCGACCGCCACCGTTGAGCAACGGGCTGTTGATGTCACCGTGACGGGCACCGCCGCCACCCTTTTGGCGACCGAGTTTGCGAGTTGAGCCTTGAACCTCACTTCTCTCCTTGGACTTGTGGGTTCCCTGACGGTGATTGGCAAGATACTGCTTCACATCGAGGTACACCACATGCTCGTTGGGTTGCTCGATAGCGAACACCGCATCATTGAGCACCACCTTGCGACCGGTGTCCTCGCCCTTGATGTTATATACTGCGACTTCCATTATTTCTCAATTATTACGATTGAACCCTTGCTACCGGGGATACTACCCTTGACGACGAGCAAGTTGCTCTCCGGCAAAACTTTAATCACTTGAAGATTCTGGACGGTGCAGCCCTTGTTGCCCATTTGACCTGCCATACGCATGCCCTTGAACACCTTGGCGGGATAGGAGCAAGCACCGATAGAACCCGGAGCGCGGAAGCGGTCGTCCTGACCGTGAGTCTTCTGACCCACGCCACCGAAACCGTGACGCTTTACAACGCCCTGAAATCCCTTACCTTTGCTCGTGCCACGCACATCGACAAAGTCGGACTCTGAGAAAAACTCGACCGTGAGCACATCACCGGCCTTATAGTCGCTTTCAAATCCCTTGAACTCGGCCAAGAATCGCTGGGGAGCAACGCCGGCCTTCGCGAAGTGACCTGCCTCGGCTTTACCTGTGTGCTTCTCTTTCTTCTCGACAAAGCCGAGTTGCACAGCAGCATAGCCATCGGTCGCCTCGGTCTTGACCTGTGTCACCACACAGGGACCTACTTCGATAACAGTGCACGGCACGTTCTTGCCGTCGGCACTGAAAACGGATGTCATTCCGATTTTCTTTCCAATTAAACCTGGCATTTCTTGAAAATTTTTAATTGTTGTTAATCACGATTACATCACCTTGATCTCGACTTGAACGCCACTGGGCAACTCAAGCTTCATCAAGGCGTCGACTGTCTTGGCAGTCGAGTTGTTGATGTCAATCAAGCGTTTGAACGCGCTGAGTTGGAACTGCTCGCGCGATTTCTTGTTGACGAAGGTCGAACGGTTAACAGTGAAGATGCGCTTGTGGGTGGGCAGGGGTATAGGACCGCTCACCGTAGCGCCGGTAGCCTTCACCGTCTTCACGATCTTCTCGGCACTCTTGTCGACAAGATTGTGATCGTAAGACTTCAACTTGATACGAATTTTTTGGCTCATTATGAATAATTTAAAGTTAAAATGATTATTTCAATAAATCTACACGTCCCTGACACTCGGTGAGGACTTTCTCGGCTTGGGCACGTGCCACCTCGGCGTAATGCGAGAACGACATTGTGCTCGTGGCTCGACCGCTTGTGATAGTGCGCAGTGCGGTCACATATCCGAACATCTCGGCCAACGGAGCGATTGCCTTGATAATGCGTGCTCCGCTGCGACTGCTTTCCATGCCTTGTACTTGACCGCGGCGCTTGTTCAAGTCGCCAATCACGTCGCCCATGTTCTCCTCGGGTGTCACCACCTCGACCTTCATGATAGGCTCCATGAGTACCGGACGCGCCTTGACACACGCGTTGCGGAACGCTTGCATTGCACACAGTTCAAACGAGATTTGGTCGCTATCTACGGGGTGATACGAGCCGTCAATCACAGTCACCTTGAGGTGCTCTACCGGATAGCCGGCGAGTACACCGCTACGCATAGCCGACGCGAAACCCTTTTGTATCGCGGGGATAAACTCCTTGGGAATATCACCGCCCTTAACCTCGTCAACGAATTGCAACGAACCCTCGAAGTCATCATCAACAGGCTCTACACGGCAAATGATGTCGGCAAACTTGCCTCGACCGCCGGTTTGCTTCTTGAACACCTCGCGCAGTTCGACCGGGCGTGTAATAGCCTCCTTATAGGTGACTTGGGGACGTCCCTGGTTACACTCAACCTTGAACTCACGACGCAAACGGTCGATGATGATGTCAAGGTGCAACTCGCCCATACCGCGAATAATGGTTTGACCGGTTTCCTCGTTCGTCTCGACTTGGAAAGTGGGGTCTTCCTCGGCAAGTTTCTGCAAGCCCACGCTCAAGCGGTCAATGTCCTTTTGCGTCTTAGGTTCGACCGCAATACCGAGCACAGGGTCGGGGAAGTCCATCGCTTCGAGCACGATGGGGTGCGCCTCGTCGCACAAGGTGTCGCCTGTGCGCACGTCCTTGAAACCCACGCCGGCACCGATGTCACCGCAACCGATCACCTCCATGGGGTTCTGGTGGTTGCTGTGCATTTGGAACAGACGCGAGATGCGCTCCTTCTTGCCCGAGCGCGCGTTGAACACGTAGGAACCGGCATCGATATGCCCCGAGTAGACACGGAAGAACACCAACCGTCCCACAAAGGGGTCGGTGGCGATCTTGAACACCAGAGCGCACAACGGCTCGTCGGGCTCGGGTTTGCGATGTTCTATCTTATCGGGGTCGTCAACGGCATGACCCGACACATCGTCGGCATCTTCCGGACTGGGCAAATAAGCACACACGGCATCAAGCAACGGTTGCACGCCCTTGTTCTTGAAGGAACTGCCACACAGCATGGGGACTATCTCCATACGCAGTGTTGCGTTGCGAAGTGCGCGACGAATATCCTCAACAACGATTGACGACGGGTCGTCAAAATACTTCGCCATGAGGTCATCGTCAAACTCGGCTATCTTCTCCAACATCTCGTCACGGTAACGGAGAGCCTCGTCGAGCATATCGGCTGGAACTTCCTCGGTGGAATATTCCGCACCCATGGTCTCGTCGTGCCAGTAGAGCGCTTTCATCGTGATGAGGTCAACCACACCGCGGAAGTTCTCCTCGGCACCGATGGGAAGTTGTATGGGGCAGGGGTTGGCACCGAGTATGGTGCGCATCTGTCGTGCCACTTCGAGGAAGTTGGCACCCGAGCGATCCATCTTGTTGATATAGGCGATGCGCGGCACGTTATACTTGTCGGCCTGACGCCACACGGTCTCGCTCTGCGGTTCCACGCCACCCACGGCACAGAAGGTGGCTATCGCGCCGTCAAGAACTCTCAACGAGCGTTCCACCTCAACAGTGAAATCAACGTGTCCCGGCGTATCTATTAAGTTAATCTTATACTTGTCGCCACCGTAGTTCCAGAAAGCGGTAGTAGCAGCCGAGGTAATGGTGATACCTCGTTCTTGCTCTTGCACCATCCAGTCCATCGTGGCGGCACCATCATGCACCTCACCAATCTTGTGAGTAAGACCGGTGTAGTACAAGATGCGCTCGGACGTGGTCGTCTTGCCGGCATCGATGTGAGCCATGATGCCGATGTTGCGTGTATATTTTAACTGATTGTCAGCCATTGCCGGGCAGGGAAACTGAATTATTAGAAGCGGAAGTGTGCGAATGCGCGGTTAGCCTCAGCCATGCGATGCATGTCCTCCTTGCGCTTGAAAGCACCACCCTGCTCGTTGTAGGCATCTATAATCTCAGCCGCAAGTTTGTCGGCCATTGTCTTGCCTCCACGCTTGCGAGCGTACAAGATCATATTCTTCATTGAGATAGACTCCTTGCGGTCGGCGCGGATCTCGGTCGGCACCTGGAAGGTGGCACCGCCCACGCGGCGTGACTTCACCTCCACTTGCGGAGTAATCTTCTCGAGTGCCGCCTTCCAAATCTCGAGAGGCGACTTTTCCTCGTTAGCCATCTTCTTACCCACAATCTCGAGGGCGCTGTAGAAGATGCGATAAGACGTGTTCTTCTTACCGTCATACATGAGGTGGTTCACGAACTTTGACACGCGAACGTCACCGAACTTAGGATCGGGCAAAATGATCCTCTTTTTTGGCTTTGCCTTTCTCATTGTTGTTTGCAGTGATGTAGTTTAAAGTTGCTTGGTTGTTTCGTCCTTGTTCTTCAACCGCCGCCTCTGCGGCAGTTTACTCAACCATTGTTCGGCCCAATCTAACTAAAAACTATGTTTGTAATTGTTGTTTGTTGTGAGAAAACGGGTCGACAGTGTTTGTCGCCGGTTATGACTTCTTGCTCTTCTTGGGACGTTTTGCACCGTATTTGCTACGGCGTTGCAAACGACCGCTCACACCGGCAGTGTCGAGCGTGCCACGCACAATGTGATAACGCACACCGGGCAGGTCCTTTACACGACCGCCACGCACCATCACGATTGAGTGCTCTTGCAAGTTGTGACCCTCACCGGGGATGTAACTGTTGACTTCCTTGCCGTTGGTCAGACGCACACGCGCAACCTTGCGCATCGCCGAGTTTGGCTTCTTGGGAGTCGTGGTGTAGACGCGCACACACACACCGCGACGCTGCGGACAACTGTCCAAAGCGGGCGACTTGCTGGTGCTTTGCAGCGACGTGCGACCTTTTCTCACTAATTGCTGAATTGTAGGCATCTTAGTTTTTGTTTTAACTATAGTTTTTAATTATTAAACATTGTGCTTATTGCACCGCAAGCTAACGCTATCGCCCGTCAAATCAATCGTTTAACAAGCAATAACACAACTCGAGCCACAAAAAGCGGTGCAAAGTTACTAACTATTTCGCTAACTGACAAATAATTTTTACTCCCGACAACGAGTGTCAATTCACACCGTTAAAAGATTTAACGTTTTTTAACAATACGCCGTGTCTATCTTTCTCACTCAAGATAAGTTCGGCTGTCGGCAATGGCCATGAGATGCCGAGGGTGGGGTCGTCATAGAGGAGAGTGCACTCGGCAGCCCGACACCACACGTTGTCCACCTTATATATAATGTGCGCACAGTCACCGGTCACGACAAAACCGTGTGCAAAGCCACGCGGGATAAACATCTGCACATGGTTGTGCTCGCTCAACGTCACCATGGTGTACTTGCCCCATGTGGGACTGTCGGCGCGCAGGTCGACCACGACATCAACAATCTCACCGCGAACGACACGTATCAACTTTGCTTGAGCATACTGCCCCTCTTGAAAGTGAAGACCGCGCAACACACCGTGACGCGAGAACGACTCATTTTCCTGTACCCACTGCACCGGACCGATATTGCGCGCGAACAGGTCTTCACGGAAACTCTCGGTGAAGTAGCCCCGCTCATCACCTATTATGTGAGGGGTTATTTGCCATACCCCCCCGATATTTACGTCCTCAACAAATTGCATCTCGTGATATTATTATATTAGATTTGCTGCTGTATCCGTTTCTGCAATACAATGTGTTCATATCATCTCGAAATTTCATGCAAAACCACATTCTTTAACGACCAAGCCTTGCGGTGCTAAATAACGGGAATTTTAATCATCTCACGCGAGACATGATTTTCGAGAGTCATGTTTGCGCCACTAATAATGACATGCAAAGTTAGAATTTAAAATTTTACCGCGCAACATAACACCACAAAAACAGAGTTTCAACGGACAAGCGATAGGAAAATCGGAAACGGCAACTATCGTTAATGATTGTTACATATATCATGGTAACAGCAGGGCATACGGTAAAAATTTCACTTTTGGTAATGAATATATTTTCTCACTAAATTCTAACATCTCTAAGATATTCACAGTAATTTTAAGAAATAGCGACAATGTGGTCAACGTTGCTGACGTGAACACGATTTTGAGCAAAATCCTCGAACAGATGTGACCGACAAATCGACCTATCGGTTTGCCTAATACCGTTGTAAGGCTGTTAAAACCCGATTCAGCGATACTTATCGCTCAGGTTATAGATGGACGTGTAGATAGCACGATCGACATCGGTGAGTTCAATGCCTCGACGCGCCATCACACGCGCTGCCATGTCGAAGAATGCCGGTAATGCAACTTCTTTATATCCGGCAGGTCCGCCGGTTTGAAACGATGCGACAAAATTGCGTGGGAAACCGCTACCGTGAATTTCCACACCGACACCTATCACGGTGGCGGTGTTTATCATGCAGTTGACACCCAACTTGCTGTGATCGCCCATCATCAGTCCGCAGAATTGCAAGCCGGTGCGAGCAAAACGTTGCTCGCTGTAGTCCCACATCTTAATCTCACCATAATCATTCTTGAGATTGCTTGCCGTGGTGCCACCGCCTATGTTACACCACTCCCCTATCACCGCATCGCCGAGAAAGCCCTCATGAGCCTTGTTGCTATAGCCGATGAAGACGCTGTTTTCCACTTCACCGCCAATCTTGCAATGAGGGCCGAGGGTTGTGGCTCCATATACCTTAGCCCCGATGCGCACCTTGGCATGGTCAAGAGCGGCAAAAGGTCCGCGTACACACGCACCTTCCATCACTTCAACATCGTGACCTATATAGATACACCCTTCGCGAGTGTTCAGCGTGGCGCCCTCGATCACTGCGTCCGGCTCGACAAACAAGCGGTCGGCAGGACCGATGAGGGTGTTGGTAGCCGACAAGGATGCCGACTTGCGACCGGCAGTCAGTCGTTCGAAATCTTGTTGCATCACGACTGCGTTGTTCTCAAAGATGTGGTACAATCGAGTGATTGCCATCACCGGTTGGGCTGCGGCAACAACGCGCCCCCACGCACGATTATCAAACTCTCCTGCCGCGCCGTTAAATGCAACCAAAGTGCCGTCATCGGCAATCAAAGCGTCACCGTAACGCAATTCGAGCACTTGACCGACAAGTGACGGCGTGGGCACCACGTGGGCAGCAATCATCAAGTTGTGATTACGCGCCAACGTTGGAAACTTTGCCTTCAGATAACTTGCGGTGAGGTGGCTGTAGCGGTGATTGAAGCCGAGCAATTCGCGCCACTTCCACTCAATCGTGGTGATACCTACTCGCAAGTGACAAGCCGGACGTGTATAAGTGAGCGGCAAGAGATGTCGTCGCGTCTCGGTATCGTCAAAAAAGATTATATTGCTATTCATTGAACGGCTACCAGGCGAACATAGGATACATGTTCATCAATTCGGTAACATCTTGACGCACAGCCGCTATCACGCCCGCATCTTCGGGAGCGTGCAACACGCGATCCAACAGATCGACGATAACGGGCATCACATCTTCTTTCATGCCACGGGTAGTGATAGCCGGTGTACCAAGCCTCAGACCGCTCGTTTGGAAAGCACTGCGGTCATCAAAGGGCACCATGTTCTTATTGGCAGTGATGCCGGCTGCAACGAGCGACGACTCTGCCAGTTTGCCTGTCAGCTCGGGGAACTTGGTGCGCAGGTCAACAAGAATACAGTGATTGTCGGTGCCACCGCTACATATTTTGTAACCGCGCTCCATCAATGCTGTTGCCATGGCGCGTGCATTGGCGCGCACCTGGGTGGCATACAACTTCCACTCGGGTTGCAATGCTTCACCAAAGGCAACCGCTTTGGCAGCAATCACGTGTTCGAGCGGACCGCCTTGGATACCGGGGAAGACTGCGCTGTCGAGCAAACTGCTCATCATTCTAGGTACACCTTTCTTGGTGGTCTTGCCCCACGGATTTTCGAAGTCCTTACCCATCAGGATAATGCCGCCACGCGGACCGCGCAACGTCTTGTGGGTCGTGCTTGTCACGATGTGGGCATAATGCAGGGGATTGTTTAACAAACCGGCAGCGATGAGACCGGCGGGGTGAGCCATATCAATGAGCAAGATAGCCCCCACCTCGTCGGCAATGGCGCGCATGCGTGCATAATCCCACTCGCGACTGTAAGCACTCGCGCCACCCACGATGAGACGTGGGCGCTCACGCCGGGCGACCTCCTCCATCATGTCGTAGTCCACAAGACCGTCCTCGGCACGCACGTTGTACTCCACTTGATGATATACAATACCCGAGAAATTAACCGGGCTACCGTGGCTCAAATGACCACCGTGAGCCAAATTCAGCCCCATGAACGTATCGCCCGGGTTCAGACACGCCATGAACACTGCCATGTTGGCTTGCGCCCCACTGTGTGGCTGCACATTGGCGTACTCGGCATCAAAGAGTTTCTTCACTCTTTCGATAGCAATCGTCTCGCTCTCGTCCACGTGCACGCAGCCACCGTAATAACGATGACCGGGATAGCCCTCGGCATACTTGTTGGTCAAACAACTGCCCATCGCGCGCATCACCTGATCGCTCACGAAGTTTTCGCTTGCAATCAACTCAATACCGTGCAACTGACGTTGATGTTCACGCTCGATAATATCAAAAATCTCGTTGTCGGGTCTCATGATTAAGTTGGTTTTGAGTGTTATTGTTAACTCTTGGCGACACCGTTGATTGTGTCGCCGAGAGAGTAAAATCATGTCAAAATTTATAATCGACACCAATGCCGAACACCTTGTTGCTGCGCGAGAACACATCGCTGCCTGCTGGCAAAGCCGCGTTGTTCAAATAGTGCTCCTGTACACGCTTGTAGTCGCGGTAGTTAGTCCAAAAATAACCGATGTTGATGCGCGCGTGGCGGCTCACGTTGATTGCACCGCCGAAACCGAGCGAATAGCTGTCGCACGAGAACGCCGTGTGAGTCTGGAAATCGTCGCTCAAGCCATAGTCGGTATTCTGGAAACCGCAACTGACGGTGAAAATGCGGTTAATATCCCACTCGATACCCGCCAACACCTCATGTGTGCCGTGTTTTAGAGACTTTTGCTTATCATTTATCATCTCGGCGTGTTTGTCGTCAAAGAAGTGATACTCGACCGTTGCACGCAACTTATTGGGAATAAACTCATAACCCGCCGCAACGTATAACACCGCCGGCAAGTCGTTAGGCGTGTTCACACCGTCGCTGTAAGGCAACATCGCTGCAGTGAACTCTTCACTCGTTGTGCCTAACGAGGTTGCCTCCAATGTCTTGGTATCGTTCTCGATATGCAGGTTTGTCTTGAACTCATATTTTGCAGCAAGGGTCAATCCTTTCCACTTGAAGTCCACACCCACAATAGGAGTCAAGCCCCAACCGCTCTGGTCGGTGTCCAAGGCGAGGTGAGTGAGACCGCCCTCGGCGGTAAGAGCGGCGATTGTAGGAGCATATGCCGCCAGTTGTTCGGGGGGCAACGTCGCCATTGCAGCACGAGCCTTGTCTACGATAGCACTGCCTATGGTGGCATCGACGTGACCACGGTAATTTCCGCTGAAGTAGTTCACTCGTGCACCCAAGAAACCGCTGAAGTGCTTGTTAACCTGATAGGCACCTCCCAGTTGCATACCGTAGATATATTGGCGACCGCGCATTGACGTGTTTATCGTGTACATATCGGGCGTGAGGGCATCAACCCCGATCAATGACTTGAGCACCGGCATTGCCGCGATTGTTTGAGCCGACTTGCTGTAAATGCCTGCCATCACCGGCGCGTCAAACAGGGGCAGACCTTTGCCGAACGAGCACTTGCCTCCACCACCCGTGACTCCGAAGAACGCGCTACCCGCCCACTTGCCGCGCTTGTATACCGCATATAAACTCGGCAGCACGGGAGCGGCAGCATCACCGTCGTATTTGCGCGAGGGATTGCCATCGGCATTGGTGTAGGCAAACAACGGGAACGTCGTGACACAATCACGCGTTTGATAAGCACTCTGTATATTGAGTGAAAGGGTCAAGCCCTCGTGGTTGAGAAAGGCTGTGCCGGCAGGATTGGTGTAAACGGCATCTATCTCGTTGCTGGCACCGCGTGCCATCATTCTCACGAAGTCAATATGCTGATTGGTGTTATGTAAGAGACCTCCGGCTTGGGCAGTCGGCACCATGAATAACGTGGCTCCCGCCACCATCATAAACGTTACAATCTTGTTCATCTTCTTTTTATTGAACTTACTCTTAACTATGATTAGAGAAACACTTGTAAAACACAATCGGTTCACGAGCGAAAATACCTCAAAATTTTGCCTTGTCCACCACAACCGTCAGGCAAGTCCACGCCGGCGGCATCCAACACGTCACCGATAAGTTGGCGAGAGCCGAAGCACAAGCGCTCCATCGGACGTGTAGCACCCTTGAACAGTGTGTCGCTCGCGTGACCGTACACCTTAAAAGTTGTATCAATTGGGGTAGCCGTGAAATAGACATGCGGTGGCATCGCGGTCACTTCGCCTATCGTGCCGTGAGCCTTACTGCGAACCGCACTCGCGAAGGAATAAATACGCGCGGTGATGTGGTCGCCTATGGCATTGGGACGACCGGCATGGTCGGTACTGTTGACGACATAAGTGTCCGGTGCATTGAAGTAGTCGTCCTCTTGCTCGGTCACTCGCGAAGCCATCTCGAATAAGTCTTGCTTGAATGTTTCCACCTTCTCGACATCGGTGTGCTCAAGAGCCGTGAGCCATTGCCACAAGGTGGTGGCATCGCTCGCTCCGAGCGGACGATTTCCGATGGCGCGAGCCAACATCAGGGTAAACATCGAGTAGACAAGGTCTGCATCCTTGTTGGCACGCACATACATTGCCCGATACAACTGCTGCGGCAATATACTGTCAATGCCCTTGAAAGCCAGATACCAACGCTTGGGGGGGCAATGATTATCGGTCACCAAAGCCATCGTCCCCGACAGCATGTCATAGAAAGCGGTCGTGCTCGTCGGGTCACTTGTCGGACTTATCCTGTCACTCACCGGCATGGCACATTTGTCACAATAGACGACATCGGTTGCCGCATAGGTAAAATAGAGGTAATAGAAATTGCGAATGTGAACATTCTCGATCGCCTCGCGCGAGATCACAGTCCCCATCGCGTCACTCACGGCATCACCGATGATTGACCACGCTTCAATCACGGCATTGAGAACGGTGTCGGTGACAAAGTCAAAGAAATGGTAAATAAGATAACGCCCGTTGACATAGTGACGCTCTGTCTCATCAATGGCAAAGCCTTGCTCGACCAACGAAGCAATGACCTCATCGTTTGTACGATAACGTTCCACTCCGGGTTTGGCTTCATCGAGCGTAGCGAGCGGTGGGACCACATTTTCTCCTGCAGTTCTCACAAGGTGTATCGTCTGCAACCTGCGGTCGCCACGATACCATGTATTAACCATGAAATGCTCACCGTTCATCGCGAGCAACTCATTCTTGACGTGCTTGAACACCTCAAGAGCCTCGCCGGCAAAGCACTCGCCCGGCACATCGAGGAACTCAATTCGACAAACGTCCCGATTACCGTTGAGAGACAACATCGCCGCATAGTGGGTTCGACAGGCGTACAACTTGCTGCGAGCAATCGCGCCCGAAGTGTCGGACGTGCGCCGTTTCAAGTCGTCAAAATCGAGGAAACCCGGCACAGCCTTCACGCTGTAGCCCATGCGATATTGTAATGCGGCGGCAATATCCTGCAGCAAGTAAGTCTTACCACCGGTTGTCGCTCCGACCATCGCCACTCGCACCGTGGGACACGAGGTTCCGAACAATCGACGAAACGCCCTCAATATCTGCTTTAACCACTTCATCATGGTCTGTGCCGTAATATCGCGCGGCAAAGGTACTAAAACTTACGTTGTTACGCAAATTTATCAGCCGACAAGCACACAAACAAGCACATGGTTAACAAGTTTGATGTGGTTGACGCGAGGCGACTTGTGGCCAACGAGCCGGTATCAATGTAAAATAAATGACATGCCACCGCGTTAATTTAAGAGATGAGAGGTTATAGCACATCGTAACAGAACATTAATGAAAGCGAAAACACATCAAATAACAGTGGCGATATTGATATTGTTACTCGGTTTGACAAGTGCCACGATGACAAGTTGCAAGACTGCCAAGATGCGCGATGCCGACGAGGCATTCGATCGTGGCGAATATGACAACGCTGCCACTATTTACCGTAAGATTTATAATAAACTCAAGAAGCGTGAAGACCGTTGGCAACGAGGCGAAGTCGCTTTCAAAATGGGATTGTGCTACAGCAAGTTGAACCAAAGCAGCCGTGCGGCTGCAGCCATGCAAAACGCGTTGCGTTACGAGTGGGAGGATTCCACCGCCTATCTGCTTTTGGGACAAGCCTTGCAGCGCGAGGGTAAGTACAAGGAAGCCATAGCGGCCTACAACACCTACCTTGAGTGGCGTCCCGGCGATTGGATGGCGACACAGGGCATACGCGGGTGCAACATGGCTCCGCGACTCAAGCAAGAGGGGTCACGATATATTGTCAAGAGTGCCAAGTTGTTCAACACCCGCCGTGCCGACATGACACCCATGTTCCTCGGTGCCGAAAATGACCAACTGTACTATGCCAGCAGCACCGACAAGGCAGTAGGCACCACCAAGAGCGAAATCACCGGCACCAAACGGTTTGATATTTTTTTCGCAAAGAAAGACGAGGACGGCAAGTGGTCGCGCCCCGAGCCTGTCGAGGGCGAGTTAAACACCGAACACGACGAGGGTTGCCCCTCATTCACACCCGACGGTACGATGATGTACCTTGCTCGAGCCGTGCGCAAGAATTCACCGAGCACTGTAAATATATGGACCAGCAGTCGCAGCGAGGCAAAATGGAGCGCACCCGTTCAATTCGAAATCACCGCCGACACCTTGAGTGCCATGGGAGATCCCGCTGTGAGTGCCGACGGCACCTGGCTGTATTTTGCCAGTGACATGCCAGGCGGCCAGGGAGGCATTGACCTGTGGCGCATCAACATCAAGGACAAGCGTGGCACTCTCGAGAACCTCGGCGAGCAAATCAACACGCCCGGCAACGAGCGTTTCCCCTATTGTCGCACCGACAGCCTCCTATACTTTGCCAGCGACGGTCATGCCGGCATGGGCGGACTTGATTTATTCCGCGCCACGCTCCAACCGAGTGGCAAGTGGTTTGTCGAGAACATGGGCAGCCCGATGAATTCACCCTACGACGACTTCGGCATCACTTACGGTGAGGGAGAGAGCGGTTTTTTCTCGTCAAATCGTGGCGATGCACGCGGTTATGACCACATCTTCTCGTTCATCAAGCCCGACTTGAAGATATGGATTAGCGGTTATGTACTCGACAAGGACGACGAACCGGTGCCTAACGCGGTGATACGCATTGTCGGTGATGACGGCAGCAACCAAAAGGCAGCCGGCAAGCCCGACGGCTCGTTCCGCTTCGACCTGCAACGTGGGGTCAACTACGTGATGCTCGCCGGAGCCACCGGTTATCTCAATGGCAAGCAGCAATTCAGCAGCGACCCTGAGGAAGCCGATGCCGAATACAATGTTGACTTTGTACTCGCAGCGATGACCAAGCCACAGGTGATTGAGAACATTTTCTACGACTTCAACAAGGCCACCCTACGTCCCGAGTCCAAAGAAGCACTTGATGAGATGGTACAAGTCATGAAAGACAATCCGTCCATTGTGATAGAGATGGCGAGCCACACCGACCGCGTCGGCAGTGACGCGTACAACAACAAGTTGAGTGAGCGACGCGCTCAAAGCGTTGTCGACTACCTCATCGCGGCAGGCATCGACCGCGAGCGACTTCGTCCCAAAGGATACGGTAAGACACGTCCTAAGGTGGTCACCAAGCGCATCAACAGCCAATACCCACAGTTTGACGAGGGCACCGAATTAAACGAAGAATTCGTG
This sequence comes from uncultured Porphyromonadaceae bacterium, assembly GCA_937901905.1. Lineage (GTDB taxonomy): Bacteria > Bacteroidota > Bacteroidia > Bacteroidales > Muribaculaceae > Sodaliphilus. The sequence goes on from CALDIF010000024.1 coordinate 25,586, forward strand.
ATGAGTTTGAGTGATGAGGATCGCGCTGCCGCCGACCAAATCAACCGTCGAACCGAGTTTCAGGTCATCAACACCGACTATATGTTGACCTACTGACACCGTGCGCAAAACGGTATTGACGTTTTGCGCACGGTCGTTGCCTCACGCCCGAGATTGCGAGCAACGATTGCAGCCATCGGCAAGGGTGTTAGGTACAACAAAGCGAGTCGCTCGATTTTACAACCGAGCGACTCTTGCGGTGCGTACAGGACTCGAACCAGCGACCTCCTGCGTGACAGGCAGGCATTCTAACCAACTGAACTAACGCACCATGCTATCGTGGTACCTCCAGGAATCGAACCGGGGACACATGGATTTTCAGTCCATTGCTCTACCGCTGAGCTAAGGTACCTTTCCGCATTTGCGACTGCAAAGGTACAACAAGATTTTGAACCGACAAAATATTTTGGCAAAAAAAATTATTTTTAGGTCTTTTTATAATATTTCACGTTCTGTATTGCTCGCATGTGGGGAAAATTGAGTAATTTGGCGCGTTTTTTCACAGGCACGCGCCCCCTGCGGTGTTTGCCTAACGCGATTATGTATTGATGGAAGCAGTCCTGCAATATGTGTGGCAACACCGCCTCTGGGAGAGCGAGCAGATGAAAACGACCGACGGTCGCAAGGTGCTCGTGCTTAACCCCGGAACGCTCAACACCGATGCCGGGCCCGACTTTTTCAATGCTAAAATTCGAGTGGACGACACCACATGGGTGGGCAACGTGGAAATTCACGTGCGTTCCGGCGATTGGAAGCGACACCGACACGACCTCGACAGTGCCTACGACAGCGTCATGCTACATGTCGTAGAAACAGCCGACGACGTGATTACTCGTACCGACGGAAGTATCATTCCACAGGTAGAGTTGAAAGTTTCGCCACGAGTTGCCGAATGTTTGCAACGGTTAAACACGAAAGAAGCTCGTGGGTTAACGTGCCGGCAATACTTGCCGACACTGCCGTCGATCGTGACGACAGAGTGGCTCGAAGCATTAGCGTTCGAGCGCTTGCAAGCCAAGGTAAACCGCCTGCATGAATGGCAAGTGATGTTTAACGGCAGTTGGCAAGACGTGTGCTATGTGACGGTTGCTCGCGCCTTAGGCATGGGTGTCAACAGTGATGCCTTCGAGCGGTTGGCAAGACGCACACCGCTACGCTTACTCAGCAAGCATAGCGACTCGGTGCTTCAACTGGAAGCATTGTTGTTGGGACAAGCCGGATTGCTTGACATGAATGCCGTTGAGGGTTACGCGGCACAACTGGCTCGCGAATATGCTTTCTTGAGGAATAAATTCAGCCTCACTCCCATGGAAAGCGGCGCGTGGAAACTGTTCAGAATGAGACCGCACAACTTTCCGATGCGACGCATCGCACTGTTGGCACGAATAATCCACGGTGGGTTCGGCTTGATGTCGGACATTGTTGCGGCCGGCAACAATGTCGACAAGCACCGGCAACTGTTCGCTGTGCCACTTGACGGTTATTGGGCAAGTCACTTCACGCTGCATGGTGAAGAGACTGCAGCGGTCGGGAACAAACTGAGTGATGCAACCGTGAATGTATTACTCATCAATGCCGTTGCCCCGTTGCTGTATGCCTACGGTGAATTCACGGGCGAGGACTCTCTCACCGATGCTGCCATTGATCTGCTCATGGCACTGCCCGCCGAGCGCAACAGCGTGGTGACTACATTCACACAAGCCGGCTTGCCATGTTCCACGGCACTGGACAGCCAGGCATTGATATGGTTGCGTCGAGCCTACTGCGAGACCGGCAAGTGTATGTACTGTCGCTTCGGTCACCGCATGCTCAGGCGAGCCGCGACTCAATGACGACGTAACAGAATATAAACCATTTATCAATAACATAGTAATGATCAAACGAATGATTATGGCGGCAATCGCCGCATTGACACTCGCGAACGCGGGAGCCGAGAAAGTTGTTCCCATCAACTTCGGCAACATGGATCGGTGGGTGACACGTAACATCACGGAATCGGGAATTATCGGCGGTGAGACCAAGAAGGTGTACGCCATCGGTCCTAACAAAACCATCAACGGTGCAAAGGCATACGTGCCCGAGGGCGGTACGCCGTGGGCATCGAGTAACGTGTATGCCAAGGTGGCCGGTGTTGTCAAGACGAGCAATGCCGTTTTCCCCGAAACTCGCGGTAACGGCAAATGCGCAAAACTCACCACGATGCTTGAGAAATGCAAAGCAATAGGTGTAATCAATGTTGAGGTGCTCGTGAGCGGGTCGATTTTCCTCGGACGCATGCTTGAGCCTATCACCAGCAGCAACGACCCTTACAGCAAGTTAGACATGGGAATACCGTTCACTCAGCGTCCCAATTACCTGCAATTCGACTACAAACTCACTGCACCGTCGGGCGACCGCACCCAGAGTACCGGTTTCAGTGCCAAGAAGACCATCAAAGGTCGCGACTATGCCGAGGTGTACATCATCTTGCAACGCCGTTGGGAAGATGCCGACGGTAACATTCACGCCGCACGGGTCGGCACGGGACGCCAACGCTTCGGCACAAGCACCGCCGACTGGGTGAACAATTATCGCATCCCCGTATGGTACGGTGACATAACGACCCATGCCGGTTATCAAAAGTACATGGGACTCATTCCCAAGAGCAAGTCCTACAGCGCGCGCAACAGCAAGGGCAAAATCGTACCTGTCGTCGAAGAAAAGTGGGACGATGCCAATGCCACCCCCACCCATCTGCTCGTGATGGCAAGTAGCGGTTGCGGTACGGCATACGTGGGGACTATCGGCATGACACTGTGGGTAGATAATTTTGCCCTGGTATATTAATCATCAGCGATAATTGAAGAGAAGCGGGATACTGCCATGCCAAGTATATTGAAACGTTTCCTGTTGACGGCACTGGCTATCGTGTTGATGTCGTCCTGTGGCAATCGTGGCGGTCATCGTGGCGATGGCAGCGCGAGCGACAGCATTGTCACGGTCACATCACTCACCGTTTATCTCGAGCGCAGTGGCTCAATGGTGCCGTATGACACTCCCGGTGGGCGTGGCGAACTCAAACGCGCTGTCAACGATATTGTCAATGCCATGAGCAATGCCGACAGTACACACATCGCCATTGTCAACGACAGTGTGTATCCCTACAACGGCACCTTGCAACAATTCCTGCAAGATCGTGACATCTACGGCAGCACCGCCGGTGTGGGGAATGCTGCGTATACCGACTTTCAACTCATTCTCACACAGATGTTGAGGTCGCTTCATGTGGGACAAGTGGCGGTATTGGTGAGCGACTTGATTTACTCGCCGCAAGGCATGGACGGCGTGAGTACCGACAAACTGTTCAACGAGGAACGCAGTGTGGTTCACAACGTGTTTAACAATCACCGTGACAAGGGTGTGATTATTCACAAGATGCGTGGCGACTACCATGGTGCTTACTATCCTGCGATGGGTGGCTCGGTCGCCTATAACGGCGATCGTCCGTTCTACCTCGTCGTGGTGGCTGACACCACCACGATGAGAGCCATAGAAGAAGATGACGCGCTGTGCGGTGCGTTGATGCACCCCACCGGCGTTGTCGACAGTTATCGTTTCGACAGCGACAGCCACGTGCCGGCGAGGATATTACCACGCCATGAGAGCAACAAAGGACGGTGGCGCATCGCCCGTGGCGAACGGCTTGCGTTGACCGATTGCCATGCCGACCCGTCTACCGGCAATATCTCTTTCACCGTTGCTGTCGACATGAGCGGAACACAACGTGACAGCACCCATGTGACCGATCTCGCCAATTATCACGTTTCTTCGCTCAATGGTTTCACCCTCGATGTAAAACCGGTCGCAAACGACATGATAACCGGCAACAACAAGCGCTATCTCGCCGGAATGACCCACTTGTTAACGCTTACAGGACGCTACAATGGGGGTGGCGACAAGATAACAATCACAATGGATAACGGACTCCCCGAGTGGGTTATCACGAGTAACACCGAGGACGATCGTGACCCGTCGGGAAAAAACTTTGCGAGTTCAACAATGGGATTGCTATCGCTCATGCAAGGCATATACGATGCCTGCCACACAAGCGACGAGCCGTTGCTGTCACTTGAGATTAACATCAAATAGTCAGTTGTACCTTAAAGGTCTCACTGCTGTTAAGATACTACCAAGTTGGGGAGTACCCGAGTTGCACGGCACATTTTGTCGTGCAACTCGGGTGATAATTGGTTTTTTTTGAGTAACTTTGCACTTGACGAACAACGGCATACACTCCGTTGGGTTCACTACATTGACAATGAAACATACAATTCTCCTGATTGCCGGCATCGCGGTGAGCCTCGTGTTCATCGCGTTGAGTTATAGTGAGAACGCCAATGTGTATGAGCAACTGGCGTTTAACCAAGAATTTAACGATGAGTTATTCACGCTGGGGTTATACCCGTTGATGGCATTGCTCACCGTGTTGCTGTCGTGGGCATTTGCGGCAGTGTATTACTATGTTATCAACTCGGTTTACTTTGACAGGTGGTACCACTGGTTAGTGATGCTGTTGGTTGCTTCAACCGTAACACCTGCTGTGTGTCATGTCGTGTGTGACAATGCACTTTCAAGCGACGGTGTCGATTATAGCATGCTGTTAGGACAATTTGCCGTTCAACACGTTATTTTCGCTGCATTGACATTCATCGTGGCATCATACTCAATCAGGTGGTGGAGCAGTAATTGCCGACACACCCCCCTACCTCAATAAACACTTACCGGCAACTGCTATGAGATTATTTTTATTTGCGATAGGCGGGACCGGAGCCCGCGTACTCAAGTCGTTGACAATGCTCGCCATGGCGGGCGTGCGTCCTGTTGACGACAAGGGGAGACCACTCAAGGACTTCGAGTTAGTACCCGTGATGATTGACCCTCATCGTGCCGGCGAGGATAATAAGCGCACCGAAGCGCTGCTTGCCGATTACCGCAGCACACGCCTGTCACTATACGGCAACGACCTCAATGCCGACGGTTTTTTCGCGATGCGCATCAGTAATTTGCGAGATATAACCGGTTCGGCAGGTCACACGCTGCCCACGGGGTTTGCGATGAACCTTCGCAGCGTTGAAAACAAGCGATTTGGCGAGTTTATCGGGTTTGACACGATGAACGAGCCCGACCGTGCATTAACACAGTTGCTCTTTGCTCCCTACCAACTTGATAACAAGATGAACATCGGTTTCGTGGGCTCGCCCAATATAGGAGCCGTTGCCCTAACCGAGGTGTGTCACAGTCCCGAATTCAAGGCATTTGCAGCCGCCTTCCGCCCCGGAGACCGCATTTTCTTCGTGAGTTCTATCTTCGGTGGCACCGGAGCAGCGGGCTTCCCCATTTTGGTGAAGAACATCAGACAAGCAGCCACGCTCGAGGGGACTGATAATCGCGATGCGCTCTCACGAGCACCCATAGGGGGACTCACGGTGTTACCGTACTTCAATCTTGAACAACGACGTGATGACGAGCGCATCCAAGCCGCCGACTTCGTTATCAAGACCCAAAGTGCTCTACACTATTACAACACGGCATTGACCGGCGAACAAGACGCACAAGTTAACGCAATATTCTACTTGGGCGACCGTCAGCGTTCATTGCCTTATCGTTATGACCCGGGCGAGCACGGTCAACGCAACAACGCCCACCTCGTTGAGATGGTGGGTGCTTTGGCACCACTCAAGTTCGCAGGCATACCCGATGACAGGTTGAGCGATGCCGACGGTAATCCGCTACCACAGACTGCGGCCTTCGAGTATGCACTTGCCGAAGACACAACTCAAGTGCATTTTGTTGACATTGTAGCCCCCTCACGCTCACTCATCTACAAGCCTCTCGTTGCGCTGTATCACTTACGACTGTTCCTCAACAACGGCTTTGAAAAGTTGATCGGTCAAGGCTTCACTCTCGACAAGCCGCGCATAACAGGCGACATGTTGAGTGCCCAATTCTATCGCACACTCAAGGAGCATTTGCTCGAAGACTATGCCACATGGCTCGCCGAGATGGACGATAACATGCGCAGTGTGCAACTGTTTGATCCCGAAGTGGACGGTGACATGACCAACGCTGTGCGAGGGGTTGAACCCAAGAAAGGTTTGCTGCATCGCAAGAGCGTGAACATCAACACCTACAAGGCGGCGATGAACCGCTTGAGCATGGGCGACCGTTATGCCACCAATACACCCGAACAAAAGTTGTTGGACTTGTTCTATCGTGCATCACAACGCGTTGTTGACAACAACCTCGAGCCCCTATGAGTAGAAAATAACATGCCACCCGATTAATGGGGCAAGGCAAATTGACTGACACAAAATGAAGACACTATCATATAACGACAAGACTCAGCCCGTCGCCACCGAGGATTGGCTCTCAGTGCCACCTTATAGCGACGATGAGATAGACCGCATTCAAGACCCGGACGGAGGGCTGTCTGAGATGCCACGCACCGCCATACCGAGTCCGTTCGCCCAATTAGACCTTGTCAAAACGGCATTTGCCGCCGTGGCGCGCTCGCTTGACGCTCCACGCATGCACCGTCGATTGGTATCCAACGCGCTTGACGTGGCACAGTTGCTCTTCGACTACGAGAACCACCGCGACCGCTTGCGCGTTGTATGTTGGAACCGTGACGAACGACTTGAGGCGATGAAGGCTTCACCTTCCCACCACCTGTATGCCGAGACGCTGCAGTTGTTCTTGCGTGCCGATAAAGCCTACAACTTCGACCGTGTGAGTCGCTGGTATATAGTGTTGCTTGACGGGCAAGTGGTGGGGGGTACATCACCGGCATCGATTTTCATGGCAGCCCCCGCCGCACCGATATTCCATGGCGTGATGATTGAGCAGGGTGTTGAACTGTTCTCCACGGTGCGCCACCTGCATGAGCGAGACGGTGACTTCATTTACTACTTGTTCTTACTGCTGAACGCCTATCCCGACTTGCGTCGTTACTGCCCGTCATTCTACGCCTACATGATGACTTGCTTGCCGATGATTGAGCGTACGCGACCTGATGTATATAACCGCATCACTCAGGCTATTGTCAACCCCGGGGCTCTTGATCCGAGCCGGGTCGAAGAGTTGCGTGCCCGATTGGGCTCGGCTTTCGATGCGGCACCGTTCGGCGAAGAAATCGGTGTTCTCGGTGCACGCTTTTACAGCCGCCGCCGGCCCGATATACGCGCCATGGCAGCACATAGTGACTTCGTCGTTCGTCCCACACGCGAGCAAGCCACCGGCGCGACACTGCCACTCATACTGCGACAGGGCTTCAAGAGTGAGACAGAGTCATTCCGTTATCTTGACCGCGATTGGGACAGTACCACTGTAGTGCCTGCCGTCGACACACAAGTGGAGAAGCGATTACTGCCGGGCACCGCCGTGCAGTATCCTTATCTGACCACCAACGATTTGTTGCTGCCCTACATCATTCGCTTGCCGGCAGCGATAGACAACAACCATTTCACCGACGGCAACCTCGTGGCGCGTGACGATAGCGGTAACGGATACTTATTGCCTGTCGCGCCAACCTATTTTGACTACTTCACAGCGCGCGACCTCGCCGGCACTACAGGCGGGCGCGACACAATAACAATCGAAACCGCTCACGACGGCACTGTAACCGTGACCCTGTGTGTGCCGATGACTAAACATCACATGGAGTTACGCCGACGTTATGTTGCCGTGAGTGACACGACACGAGGACAAGATGCCAACAGCGAGACCGGGCTCATCGTCGATGCAGCACTTGACATTGCCGTGTTCCCGATGGTGCGCACTGATGTTGCCGACGACTACACGGTTCAACTGTTTTCGATGAACACCACGAGCAGTCGTTCGACCCTCTCATTCCACACCGATGATGCCTTACCACCGCGCGTGCGCAGCAAACAGCGAACAGCCAACGAGGTCTACTCCACAACTTATCATGATGTTGCAGGGGCATTCGACTACATGGAGGTCAGCCTCACCATGCCCGACAACCTGACGGCTCACGGCATCGTGGTTCCCAAGTGGCAATATGCCCGAGCCGGAGCAAAACAACTGCTGTTCGCAGTGGACTTCGGCACCACCAACACCCACGTGGAATGGTCGGAACGCGATACCGAAGCGCGTCCGTTGGAATTCGGCTCATCATCAGGTGCCACGCTGATTGCATCACTCTTGCGACAAGGCGGTCTGGACATGGCAGAACAGGTTCAACGCATCGAGTTTCTTCCCGACTCCATCAACCGTGTGTACGGTTTTCCCGTTCGCACAACAATGCTGCGCCCCATCGTTAACGACGGACAAACAGTGCTGTTCCACGATGTCAGCGTTCCGTTCCTCTACGAGCGACAATACTTCGGTGGGTACGATATTACTACCGGGCTCAAATGGAAGGGAGACGCTGAGATGTCACGCGAGTTCCTGCGCGAGTTGATTCTGTTGATTAAGGCTCGTGTATTGTTGGAGCAAGCCGACCCGACACGCACTGTTATCACTTATTTCTTCCCGGTAAGCATGAGTGGCAGTGACCGACGCAAGTTGCAAGACTCGTGGGAGGAGTTATATCGCACTTACCTCGGACCGGACACGACACTATTGATGAGTTTTCCCGAGAGCATTGCACCCACCTTCCACTATCGCAGTGCCGAGACCGAAGCCGGCAGCACAGTCGGCATTGACATCGGAGGCGGCACAACCGACATCGTTGTCTATCAACCCGATGATGACGGGTTGCACAGCCATGCGGTTGCCGTGTCGTCGTTCCGCTTTGCCGGCAACACGATATTCGGCGACGCTTTTGACCGACCTGACGCAAATAACAACCCACTCATTGACCACTACGCCGCCTACTTCGACCAGTTGGCAGGCAGTGACCGCACCGGAAACATCGCTTACCTCTCGTCTATATTGCGTGACATCAAGCAACGCTGTCACAGCGAGGACATCAACGCATTCCTTTTCTCCATCGAGAATGTCGAGCAACTGCGTGACCTGCGCGAGGTTGACCGCAACCGCTACAGTTACAACTGCTTGTTGCGCGCCGACATCGCTCGAAAACCGGCATTCCTTTATTTCTACTCCGCCATTGTCTACTACGTGGCAACAGCAATGCACGAGCGCTCCATGGTGATGCCTCGCCAACTGTTCTATAGCGGCACCGGCAGCAAAATCCTTGCAATCATCGGCAGTATCGCCCAAGTCACCGCGCTGACTCGCACGATTTTTGAGAAGGTATACGGCAAGCGATTTGACACACCATTCGAGATCAAAATCGAACAAAATCAACCCAAGCAAATCACGTGCAAGGGGGGAATACGTCTCGCTAAGTTACAACTCGACGGACGCGAACACGCCAACCGCTTCTCGCCACGTGCCATGGCAACAATTAAGTACAGTCACCCCATGATAAAGTTGCCTGCCGGCGAAACACAACTTACTCTCAACACGCTGCTGCTCCCTTCAACTCGCAAGGCCGTAACCGATAGTGTCCGACGGTTCAACGAGTTTTTCGTCAAACTCATGGACAGTGACACACGCGACGAATACGGCATTGATGCTGCAACGTTGCGCGCCGTTGAACAAATCATCAACACCGATCTCGATGCGTACTTGACCGCCGGAATAACGGCATGGCTCGAAACACGCTACGAGCATGGAGACCCCATTGAAGACGTACCTTTCTTCTACCCTATTGCCGGAGCCATTCGGCTCGGATTGCTCAAGCGCCTGGGATATAATTCAAAATCATAGGTCAAACCGTTTGTTCCTCACACAGTCAACTCATTGTTCATGACAATTATCACCATTATACTCACCATCTTGACAATCGCGGCATTGCTGTTCATTGCCTATAAGCAAACCCTGATTAACAACCGGCTCACCGCGAGGGTCAATCAACTGATTGACCTCGTTGACAAGTTACAAAAGGATCTTGCAACCCACATCACGACAACGACAATACAGCCAACGTCCACACCGCACGTAAGCACCGACACGACAACGACGATATCTACTCGAGACGACAACACCGTCACTACGTTATACCTCTCGCGCGCCGATAGCAACGGCATTTTCACTCGTGCGTCGGCATCATGCGTGCCGGGTAGCAGTTTGTTTACACTACAGGTCAACGATGATGGGCAAACAGGCACCTTTAGCGTCATTGACGAACATGCCGTCATGACTTTTGCGCTGATGATGCCCACTCAAAACCTCACGACCGCCTGTGAAGGGCCCGGCATACAAGTGAGCGGCAATGCAACTGTTGTCGTCACCGATGTACCCGGCAAGGCAGTAAGGCAGGGCGACACATGGCGAGTAACCACGCGTGCTATCATTCACTACGAGTAACATGAATAATAACAACAGTCATGGCAAATCCTAAAAAAAGCGACACCAAGACTCACGAGAGGCAACATTGGTATGACCCGCACAGTGCACTCGGCTGCTTGTGGCGGTCTGTTGCGATAACTGTTGCATTTTTCCTAATCTATATTATTTTCGGTTGGATTATAGCGGGCTGACAGTCACTCTACCTTATTGAACAGCCTCGCTAAACCCTGCTCAACATCACCACCCCGAAGCCCGAGAAAAAGGACACGACATTCATTCAAAGGTCACACCGTGTTCTTGAAGGGTTTTGATAATCTGCATTGCAATATGATAGGCGAGATTAACAGGGACAGCATTTCCAATCATCTTGTAGCCGTAATTCACATCATCGTAGATAAATTGGAAACTGTCGGGAAAACTTTGCACTCTTGCCACTTCGCGAACTGTCATACGACGATACAGATGCTCTTGCCCCTCAACAAATTTTTGAAGATTTTTTTCAACCTTAATCATCTTTGGAGCCTGAGGGTGTAACTGGCACTGTCTTCCGCTGGCTTGAACTGTAAAACCCGGCTCGTCCCAAGACCTGACACGATTTCGTGACATGAAAATTGGAGAAAAAGCACCTATAAAATACTCATTGTTAGGCACCAAGCATTCTCTGCCATTTGTGCGATTTTTCTCTCTTGCCGGAATAGCGGTAAATTGTAAATCCCAAATAGTTTCTCTTAATGTCGGTTTATGCTCAAGCGGAGTAGGATACTCAAAGTCATGAATGTTCAAATCTTTTCGGAAACCGATGAAGAAAACACGATCTCGGTCTTCGGGCACGTCAAAATCATTTGCATTTAGCATCTTTAAGTTCACATCATATCCGGCTTCGTCAAACAATTTCATGAAACGCATAACTGCTTCGGAATGCCGTTTGGCAAGCATACCTGAAACATTTTCGGCAACAAAGAACAAGGGATGAGTGTCACGCAAAATTCTTATATATTCGTAGAAGAGTTGACCTCTTGCATCTTCTATACCCTTTAGGGTCCCGGCTTCGCTCCATGATTGGCAAGGGGGACCGCCAATTATACCGGCTGCATTTTGAGGGAACATATCCGAAGAGATATTTTTTATATCACCCTCTATCAAATCTGTTTCCGGAAAATTAACCCTAAATGTAGGACAAATTTTAGAGTCGACTTCATTGGCTATAATGGTTTGAAAACCCGCGTTATGAAAGCCCAAATCAAGCCCCCCCGCGCCGGAAAAAAGGCTAATTAATGTCTTTTTCATTTCAATTCCATTTGTTCATTTCAATTCCATTTGCAGTTTATCGTTAAAATCGCAGTTGGCATTCCCACAATTTGAATGTCAAATTTCAATGATGGGGTCACATATGTTTCGGCATTATGTATTCTGAAAGAGAATTGCCACCCACCATCTAAATACAATTCAACTGTATTTGTGCTATCGGGCATCATTGCCAGGTGAACTATTCGTTTGGGCAGGCTCAGTATGGGAACTTCAACTTTAGCGACTTGCTTTGTTGCGTTAAGATTTAACTTTCCATGTAAATTAAACCCCTCTATCCTTGTGAGTTTTTCACGCTCTATACTAATGACCTTATAAGAATCAAATTTACCAAGTAAGTACTCAATCAACTTTTGAGGAATGTCACGATGACTGTCATATTGACGTTTAACCTCGTTTATAAATGCGGTTAACAAAGGGATATACACATCATTCTCTTTATCATTCAGTTCGGAGAACTTTGTTCCTTTCTTTTTCTCATCAGACAAATAATCAAAAATAGGCTTAACTTCATTCCAATAATGCTCCGAGCAAGGAATTTCATACCACGACTTGCCGAAATCAAGTTTATAACTCAAACGACTGTGCTTTACCGCAAAATGATTGTGTTTCAAACTAAGTCCGATTTCCCATTGGATATTACGTCTTAGGACAATGATGTCTCGAACATCACCCTCTTCACCATGTTCGTCAGTTTGAATAAATAATTCTAATGTATCATCACCATCTTCAACCATTCGTGGTTCCATGTCGAAGATTGCAGTCGCGGCAACCGAGGCGCTGATTTCATAAGTGTTTTTTTCGCTTACAGACAACGTTTGCCAAGCGCGTCGGGCAGCGAAAAAACTACTGTTTTGCTCAATTTTTACAGGTCGAAACTTCCTGATTTCTCTCTCGATTACAAGCAGAGTAATATACTCGTAAGCACGACCCCGATCATTACTTTTACTGCTCATTTGTTGTTTCTCAATAACAAGTGTATTTCCTCCATAGCCCTGCGAGCCGACCGAGCCCATAACTACAAAGGTGTTTTGCGAATCACATATCCGAGTGTCTTTTTGCAGGCAAAAACACATGCTTTTCACACGCATTTGAGATGCAAAGTTAAATATATTTTTCGACATTATCGATGAAAGCAAACAACTTTTGCCCCAAGCAACAGCCGACACAAGTTGAATGGCATCAGCAGACACCCATGATGCGATATAGCATCGATATGTTGAAAGTAGGGTGCATCGTACACTGTAAACTGAAAGAACGGTGGAAACCGTGCAAGCACACAGTTTCCACCGTTCTTTTATAAACACTCACATCAGGCGTGCTCGAGAATATATGCCAAGATGACGTTCACATCGGCGACATTCACCTTACCGTCGTTGTTAACATCGTACTTTGCAGCACCATCGCCATCGGGGTAAGCAAGAATTTCGTTCAACACGGCATTCACATCAGCCACATTCACGATACCGTCGTTGTTCACATCAAGCACGTTACCGGCACTCACGACGAGCGTACGTGCACTGCGGTTGACTGTCATGGTATACGAGCCATCGGCAATACCGAATGCCAAGGCACTGCCATCGCCGCTCAGGTTGAGCGCGGTGCCGAGCATGGCAGCGGTGATAGGCAGGTTCTCTGCCTCGGGATCGTCACTCACGGCACCGAAGCGATAGGAGACGATACCGTCCCAATCGGTTGCCGTTGTAGCGAGTTGGGTCGTGAAACTGAAGTAACTCATACCCGAACCGTTGCCGGTTGTGGTGATTGATGCGGTATATACACCGTTGCCTTCAGCAGTCATCTTGGTGCCCTCGTTGGGAGCCCATCCGTGTCCCTCAACCTCACCGAGAATATACACGTCAACATCGGGGACAGGTGTGGGATCGCCGTTTTTCACAATAATCAACGTGCGATTGGTGCGATCAACGGTGAGATCGTATTTTCCGGCAGCGATACCGAATGCCAAGGCACTGCCGTCACCGCTCAGTTTGAGCGTCGTACCGAGCATGTCGGCAGTCACGGGCAGGTTCTCAGCCTCGGGATCATCACTAACCGCCCCAAAGCGGTACATGCCTATGCCGTCCCAATCGTCAGCGTCCTCGGCAAGCGCAGTCGTGAAACTGAAGTAACTCATACCGGAATTCTCGCCGGCACACTCTATTGTGGCGGTGTAGACATTGTTCTCACCCTTTGTCATCTTGTAACCGACATTGGGTGCCCACGCGTTACCGTTCACCTCTCCAAGGATGTAAACATCGCCTGTGGGTTCGGGGATAGGTTCTCCGCTGCCGGTAACAACGAGTTTGCGAGTCTTGTAGTTGAGTGAGAAGTTATATGTGCCACGACCCAAGCCGAACGCGAGAGCCAAGCCATCATCGCTGAGAGGAATTTCGGTGCCTATCATATCGGCAGTAATAGGCAAATTCTCTGCCTCGGGGTCGCTGCTGATTGCGCCGAAACGATACATCGTGATGTCGTCCCAAGCAGCATCACCGGCAGTTTCGGCAAGTTTGGAGGTGAAACTGAAGTAGCCGATAGCATCGGTAATGCGAACCTCGGCGGTGTAGGTAACACCGTCCTCGGTTTCCATCTCATAACCCACATTAGGAGCCCAACCGTTACCGTTAACTTGACCCATAATGAAAATTTGATCAAATGTAGGATCGGGCTTGGTATTCGGTTCGAGGCAACCCACTGTCCCCATCAGCGTGTAGTAGCCACCGTTGGTGAAAGTGAGGTCGGCGGTTTGAGCGGCTCCTGTTGCCTTGCCGTCATTGAAGATGATATGGTCAGGCATATCGCCGGTGTCGAGAGTGCCACCATCCCACAACCAAACTTTCTTGCCATTGGGAGCGGTGCCCACGGCTGTCATCTTTGTTCCGGTCCAGGCTCCGCTATACTCCTTATTACCCTTAAGAGCATTCCACGTGTAAACATAGGGTGTCGCATACTCATTAGTCTCAAGGTAAGCGTACAAGTGTCCCTCAAGGCGAGTCGCGATGTCAGGCAGTTGATAGTCGATATACCCTTCAACATCGTTAGTGACGTTTTTATAAGTGCCGCCACCCGAATAGGTGAAGAACGCGCTTTTTGTCAAGCCCTTGATATTCTCTGTTTGGTTACCTTCGCCACCCTGACCGATGTTAAAGATGATATTGACACGACTCACGTCAAATGTTTTATAGTACCACACGCTGCCGGCGACCTCGGTACGAGGCAGTGAAGTCATCAGTGTGCCGGGCCATGCACCGGTCAACTGGTTCTCATTGTCGTCCCATGAGTAGAAATAACTGCCGGCAGGATCGGCAGCCTGCATATAGACTGTCAACTTGGACGGATCGGGATTGGGATCGATTGTCCCGCCACCACCGATGTTTCCGCCCTGCTTGGTGCTGTTGCGCCAATCGAGACCCTCACTGACGAAATACTTGTAGTTGGTTCCGCTTTGTACAAGTTGGAAACCGCTCGGTGTGCCGTTGCCGGTCGCCGGACCCAACTGCACGTAAGCCTTACCGAACTTACCTTGAGTCTCAATTATGTAGCCGCCGTTACTCTCCTGCTGCATGGTGATTTCACTTTGGTTGTGAATACCGGCGGCACGACGACCGCGTATCATGTTGGAAATTTCACGCTTGTATGCCTTGTAGTGAGGCAAGAAAATGCACGGTGTTCCGGGCAACGTGAGAATGATGGCATTGGCAGCAACGATGTTGTTGGCACACTTGTTCCAATCGTCACGATAGGTATCGTGATTGTCAATGAACGTTACGGCATAACGGTTGTAACTGACATCGGCGCACAATCCCTTGTCGTTCAACGCGCTCCACGTACCGCTACAGGCCTCGTTAATGCGATATTTCAACGCAAAATCAAAGGTCGCACTTTGTATCTCGTTGATATTGTCATTCCACTGATGAGTGTCATTGAGCCAGCCACGCAACACGTCGGCATTTCCGTCCCAATACTCACCCACGCTAAATGTCGGCTTGGTCGCATAGTTGTACACACCGGTGTAATAACCGGCGTAACCCTTGGTCATGTCAAGGCGGAAACCGCTGTAGCCCAACTCATTGAGCAAATAATCCATGTAGGTGATCACGTTGGCTTGAGTCACGGCATTGGTGTGGTCAAGATCACGAGAGCCCGAGAAGTCTTCGCCCTCATCGGCGGCACCTAAAGTCTTATAACCGTTGCTGTTACACTCGTCGGTGTTACAAATCTGGGCATACGTTTCGTTGTCCCACTGCACTTGATAGGTCTTGCCGGTGGTCTTGCCGGTAACCGTCTCTTGGGCGAAGTCACACCAGTCTTTCACGCCGCTCTTGTGGTTGAGCACAAGATCCATCATGATACCGGTGCCCTTCGAACGATAAGTCTCAATCATGCTGCGCAACGCAGTCTCGTTGCCGAAGCATGAGTTGTGACGCAACCAATAAACGGGAGCATAACCCATCTGTTTTGATGTACCACTCTGGTCCACACTGCCCGAATTGGGCACCCAAATCAAGTCGAACAGGTCGCCCAACTCATCAACTTGACTCTCAAGTGTAGCCCATTTGGTGTCATCATAACTGTCCCAATAGAACCCTTGCAGCATCACGCCCGCATAGTTGGCGGGCCAACCGGCTGCACGCATCAGCAGAGGCAACAACAGTGCCGCTACAAGCGTCAAACTCTTTCTCATGTCGATATCGATTGAATATTTTTAGTGTTGAATGTTTTTAGTATAGTTTCTTGTTGTTAAGGTACACTCATCGGTCAAAATTACTGCTTTTTTTGCAGCCTCTGACCGCACTCAGATAATTATAGTGTTAAAAGTTAATGCAATCGGTTGCGTGGAATATGTGAACTTATTTTATTCACAACAAACCGCATCTGACACGACTCAGCCCTCAGCGTTGTCAGGACCCCACTGGGCCGTTTCGCGCTCCAGATAGGCACGTTCGGACTCGTCGGGTATAGCGCCTATATAGCGCACCAATGCCGCCTTGTCAAGCCACCCGGCACCATACAACCGCTTCAGCAACACGCTGATGTTGTCTTGCTTGCCGTCGCGATTATTCCACATCCAGTCCAACACCTGTCGCGGATTTTGAATGAAAATCATGCTAAGCACCGACATCATCACATAGCCCTCATCAGATGTCACCTCATCGCCTCGCACCCGGCTAGATGCGACCTCGTTGAGTGCATCAACACGCCCGGCTTCGCTCATGGGACGCATACCCAAATCGGCAAGAGCATACTCGTCCAACGCTTTCTCAAAGTCCTTGCCCGATGTTGTCAATTTTTCACCATTGCGCACGAAGTGTCCGTCACTGTCTATCGCGTAACTCCACGTCTTGTTAATGTGCCACACGTCGCTCTCAATCTCTACCTCAAATTCACTCACAAAATGAAAATTTTGCTCGACATAGGCGCGCTCGATGTCAAACGTCGTGTCGCCCGTGAAACGCAGTCGGCATTTCTCGTCAATCAAGGTATGTCCGTCCTCGAAGTCGACAGGCATATCCCATGTCCCTTGGTTCATCAAGGTATGTCCGTCCTCGCCGTCGACAGGCACACGAAAATCCCATGTCCCTTGGTTCATCAAGTCGACCAGTTCGCCGTCCTTGTAATTGGCTAGTAAGATCACATCACTCTCGCCCACCTCAACCGAATATACAGCCATCGTCACACCGTTAGAATAGGCTCTGCCTCCCAACAACGAGACCGACGGTGTGAAGTCTTCGTCCTCGGTCAGCAATGCTGTTTTACCCAACAATTTCGACAACTGCGCGGGCTCGAGGCGAGCAATGTAGCCTTGTGGCTCAAGCACGCTGTCGGGTGTGGGCAACCGGGACACATCAATCCCCATATCAGACATAAACTTGAACGGCGCGTCACTTGATGTTGAAGCACCGCTACCATCATCCGATTGCGGACGACCGCACGCTAACATCAGCAGCGACAATGCCACCGCGATACAAATCTTTTTCAGTATCATTTCCATTAAAAATTTGAACTTAAATAATATCACTCTTTAATCGTTACTCTTTACTCGCTACCGGACACCTCACCGATTAGCGCAACTTTGGCGAGGTCGTTCCAAAAGTCGGGATACGACTTGGAGACCACGTCGGCATCGACAATCTCTATGCCGCCTTGCGACACGAGCCCGGCAAGAGCCATCGACATCGCCATGCGATGGTCTTTATAGGTTTCGATGACAGGTGATGACACGCGGGGGCAACGGGCACCGTCCCACGTGATGGTGTCATACGAGCAATGCAACAAGTAACCCAACTTGCCCAACTCGACACGCAACGCCTCGACACGGTCGGTTTCCTTAATTCGCAACGTGCTCAGGCCCGACACGGCAAAACGACGACCGAGCAGGCACGCTGTCACGATCACAGTCTGTGCGACATCGGGCATCGCCGCCATGTCGCACATGATGGGGCACGTCGAGCACTCTAAGTCCTTACCGCCCTCAAGCAAAATTTCATCGTTCAACTCTTGCGTTGTCACACCTAAGAGCGACATCACTCTCCTGATGTCACTGTCACCTTGCACATCGTTCAGCGACAAGTCGGGCAAATGAACCCGCAGCCCCGGCAATAAAGCCGCGACTCCGTACCAGTAACTCGCCGCGCTCCAATCGGTTTCCACCCGATAATCTCGCGGAACATAGGGGACATCGGCAACACTAATCGCATCAGCCGACACGTTCACACTTGCACCATAGTGACGCATCAAGGCAGCGGTCATCTCAACGTAAGGCAACGAAGTTAACGGTGACGAGAGGTGCAGCACGCCCCCTCCGCAACACGGCATAACCATCATTAGGGCACTCACGTATTGGGAACTGACATCGCCTCGAAGTGTGACATTTACTTGTTTCACTCGAGTGCCGACAACATGTAGCGGAGGAAAGCCCTCCTTGCCCAAATACTCGATTTCCACTCCTGCCGAGCGCAGGGCATCAACCAACACACCGATTGGACGTTCACGCATGCGAGCACTCCCGTCGATCAAGACATCGTGCCCCGGGCTTACCGCATGAAAAGCGGTCAAAAAGCGCATCGCTGTCCCCGCCGCGCCTACATCTATCTCGCCTGATTTAACATCTACGCCGTGAAGCAACGTCAGCGTGTCGTCACACCGCGACAACATTAAGGGCAACACACCCCCATCGGTGAGCATAGAGATTATTATTGCACGAGCGCTGAGGCTCTTACTCAACGGCAACAGTACAGTCACATCGCTGCAACCGGTTCGGGCGGATATTGTTACACTTCTCATCTCGGCAGTTATTACTTCACAACCGCAAAGTTAAGATTTTTCTCGCATAAATTCCCAATTACCAATTTAAATTACTACCTTTGCACCCGTTTTAAAGAGGAACAAGATGGACAGATTAAGTTACGCATTAGGCATGAGCCTCGCCGGCAATCTCATCGCCAGCGGTGTGAGAAATCTAAACATTGAAGATTTTGCTGCCGGAGTGGAGGCTGTTTTCAAAGGTAAAGACAAGAAGATGACCTTTGACGAGGCTAAGGCCGAAGTAACTCGTTTTTTCACCGACCTCGAGAAGGAAGCCGGCAAGATGAACGCCGAGGCAGGACGCAAATTCCTCGAACAAAACAAGACACAAGAAGGTGTCAAGGTCACAGCGAGCGGATTACAATACCTCGTCGTCAAGGAGGGCAACGGTCCCATAGCCGGTCCGAACAGTTCGGTAACGGTACACTACACCGGTCGTCTGATAGACGGCACCGTATTCGACAGTTCGATTGAGCGCGGTGAGCCGGCAACATTTGCCGTCGGACAGGTAATAGCAGGCTGGACCGAGGCACTCACCATGATGCCCGAGGGAAGCGCGTGGCGCCTGTTCATACCGGCCGAACTCGCTTACGGCAGTCACGGCACCGGTCCTATCCAACCTAATTCCGCGTTGATATTCGATGTGCAACTGCTCAAAGTGCATTGACAAGTCTAAAAGAGATAATTCAAACAAATTACATCAATTCTATAAATCAAAATTAACGAAATGAAGAAAATTATCGCTATCGTTGCCGCCGTGCTGATGCTTGGCATCACCACCGGTTGCAATCAGCGCAACAACACGAACGAGGGAATTGACCGCCAGACAGTCGATTCTATCAGCCGACTCCTCGGTCAACTCAACGGTGCACAACTCAAGATGATGGTTGAGAACGACAACACTATAGATCTCAAACAAATGCTCGCCGGCATACAAACCGGCTTCGCCGTCGACACGGTTCGCTCTTTTAAAGAGGGTGCCAACATCGGCATGCGCATGCAAGACATGATGGAGAATATCAAGGAACGCTTCGGTGTAGAACTTGATCCTCGCGTATTCATGCTCGAACTCAAGAAAACGGCTACCGATACCGCTACCGTTGACCGCGCTGCAATGCAAGAACTCAACACACAACTTGATCGCATCATGAACAATGTTCAAAAACAAAAGTCACGCAAGAACATTGATGCCGGCAAGAAGTACGTTGACGACCAACTTGCCGCCGACCCCTCATTCAAGAAGACATCGAGCGGCTTGGTTTACAAGGTGATTGCCGAGGGCGAGGGTGCCAACTTCACCGAAGCCGACAGCATCAACATCAACTACGAGGGCAAGAAGGTCGACGGCACCGTGTTCGACAAGGGCACACAAAAGTTCACCATGCGCAACGTGGTACCGGGCTTTGCCGAGGCTCTCAAGATGATGAAGCCGGGCAGCAAACTCGAAGTCATTTTGCCCTACGATCTCGCTTACGGCGAGGAAGGCAATCGCAACATGATGACGGGACAACTTGTTATTGAGCCTTACGAGACCCTCATCTTCACGATGGAGGCTGTCAAGTGACATATATTCCATAGCGTCGGGGGTGCATGCGGTCACACGCGATTCACATGCAAACCCGGCTTTTTGGGGACTGCATAGTAGACCGAAATTTGCACTTTTATGATAAATTAATGAAAAATTTCTTTAATATATCAATAATAATTGTTTCCTTTGCAGTCCGAAACAACATTTGAACACAATATTCAACATTCAACTTTATTAATATTAAATTGTATAAACATGGACGAAATTCGTGAAAGATTAGTCAACCTCATCGTTGAGCAGTTGGCTGTTACTCCCGACCAAGTGACTGATGAAGCAACGTTTGCACAGGACTTGGGTGCCGACTCTCTTGACACCGTTGACTTGTTGATGAAGTTTGAGACTGAGTTTGAAGTGAAGATTCCCGATGAACTCACCGAGAAGATTCAAACCGTGGGCGATGCCCTCAAGTACATCAAGGAAGCAAAGGCAGAAACTAAGGCCTAATCCCGTCCACTTTCTCAAGAAATACTCCTACCCGTTTTAATTTTCAACATGGAATTAAAGAGAGTAGTAGTAACAGGTCTTGGTGCCGTCACGCCCCTCGGGCTTGATGTTGCGACCACATGGCGCAACGCGCTCGACGGCGTGAGTGGCGCAGGACCTATTACTCATTTTGACAGTACACTCTTCAAGACCCATTTTGCCTGCGAGGTCAAGGGCTTCGATCCCGCCAACTTCTTGTTGGTTGAGGGCGATCGTCGCGAACTCAAGGACGACAAGCGCATGGACTTGTACACCCGGTACGCCATCGCTTGTAGCAAGCAGGCAATTGACGATAGCGGTCTGCTGGCTTACGACGGCACCGACCGCGATGAAGTGGGCGTAATCTTCGGCAGTGGCATAGGCGGTTTGCACACCTTTGAGGAACAAGCCGGCAACTACGCTATGCACGAGGCCGACGGTCCCAAATACAGCCCGTTCTTCATTCCGACGATGATTGCCGACATCGCAGCCGGATACATCAGCATCAAGTACGGCTTGCGCGGTCCCAACTACGGCGTTGTGAGTGCGTGTGCAACATCGACAACGGCAATAATAGCCGCGTTCAACAATGTGCGTATGGGCAAGGCAGTTGCCATCGTCACCGGTGGTGCCGAGGCTCCTATCTACCCCGCCGGTGTGGGCGGTTTCAACTCGATGCACGCCCTCAGCACCCGTAACGACAGTCCCGAGACAGCATCGCGCCCCTTCAGCGCATCGCGCGACGGCTTCGTCATGGGCGAGGGTGGCGTTTGCCTCATCTTAGAGGAACTCGAGCATGCTCTGGCACGCGGTGCCAAGATATATGCCGAGGTCATCGGTGCCGGCGAGAGTGCCGACGCGTTTCACCTCACTGCCACCCACCCCGAGGGCTTGGGTGCCCGTCTGGTAATGCAACGCGCCATTGCCGATGCCGGCATCAAGCCCGAGGACATCGACTATGTCAACGCCCACGGCACCTCCACCCCGGTGGGAGACCCCAGCGAGGTTCAGGCTGTCAAGGACGTGTTCGGCGACCATGCCTACGAACTCAACATCAGCAGCACCAAGTCAATGACAGGACACATGTTGGGTGCCACCGGTGCCATGGAAACGTTGTTCTGTGTCAAGGCTGTGCAGGAAGATGTGGTTCCGCCCACTATCAACCATGCCGATGATGATGTCGACGAAAACATCGACAACAAACTCAACTTCACGTTCAACAAGGCTCAACATCGCGTCGTGCGTGTCGCTTTGTCCAATACCTTCGGGTTCGGCGGACACAACGCCAGTATCATCGTCAAGAAGTATACTCGTTGATGCCGGTTCCGAGCGCACCGACAGTGCCGGGTCGAGGCGTGCCGCGACCTCAAGAGGGACACGTCAGCGAACAGGTGAACACAATGCCGTGGCAGCGTGGGTGAGGTTGGCGGGTTGCCCTATCAAACGCTTGACCTGTCACAAACAAGCAATACAACAAGATGATGACGTGGCTCAGTGATATAATAGCAAGCGTAAAACTCCTCTTCGTCAAGGATCGGGAGTTTTACGCTTTCTTACATAGTGTCACCGGCAGGTGGCCACGACGCATCGAGTTGTACAAACTGGCTCTGGTACATCGTTCCAAGCCCGTGCGCGACAGCGACGGCAAGTGGGTGAATAACGAGCGGCTCGAATTCCTCGGTGATGCAGTGCTTGACCTCGTCGTAGCCGACTTCCTGTACAAGACCTATCCTGACCGCACCGAGGGTTTCCTGACCAACACGCGTGCCAAAATAGTGCAGCGTGAAAGTCTCAACCGCGTTGGGGCAACCTTGCACATCGACAGTCGGGTGCGTGCCGGAGCCCATTCAACCAGCCACAACAGTTACATCTGCGGCAACGCAATGGAGGCTATTGTGGGTGCGCTGTATCTTGACCTCGGCTACCGTGCCGCCGAGCACTTTATAGTTCACGGCATCATAGGGCAACACTTCAACCTTGACGAACTCATTGCCACCGAGCAAAACCACAAATCGCGACTGATTGAGTGGACTCAAAAATTCCGGGTTCACATCGACTACGCTCTTCTCGACACAATCTACGACGAGGAAAACAACATCGTGTTCAAGACCGGTGTCACACTTGCCGGTCACTTCGCTGCCGACGGCATAGGCTACAGTAAAAAAGAATCTCACCAAGATGCCTCACGCAAGGCGCTTGATCGTCTCAACACCGACACCGAGTTTCGCGACCTCGTGATGTCGGCAGCCGATGAAATACCCTCTTGATGAATTCGTCTCGCGCTATTAATCCACATATTCACTACGTTGTGTAAACTTACATTAAACAATAAACTAAATCATGGCAACCAAGAAAAAACCTTTGGCGATAATCGCCGACGATCCGTGGCTGGAGCCATACGCCGAAGCCATCACCGGACGGCATCAAGATGCCGTTAACAAGATAGCCGAATTGACCGGGAAGCGACGCGGAGGCAAACTCACCGACTTCGCCAACGCACATCACTACTACGGGCTACATCACAAGAGCGAGGGCGGTTGGGTACTGCGCGAATGGGCTCCTAACGCTACCGAGATTTACGTCATCGGCGACTTTAACGATTGGCGCGAGTGTGCGCCATACCGCATGAAACGATTGCCCGGAAACGACGGCAACTGGGAAATCAACTTGCCACAGCGTGGCATGAAGCACGGGCAACTGTACAAGTTACTCATCAAGTGGGATGGCGGTCAAGGCGAACGCATTCCCGCCTACGCGACACGAGTTGTCCAAGACGAGAACACCAAAGTCTTCTCGGCACAAGTGTGGGCACCAAAAAAAGAGTACACATTCAAGGTCAATGACTTCGTACCACACACTGCCCCACTGCTCATCTACGAGTGCCACATCGGAATGGCACAGAACAAGGAGGGCGTGGGAACTTACGACGAGTTCCGCCGACTGGTGTTGCCGCGAGTGATAGCCGGCGGATACACAGCCATTCAAATCATGGCAATTCAAGAGCATCCTTATTACGGCTCGTTCGGCTATCACGTGTCGAGTTTTTACGCAGCGAGCAGCCGTTTCGGCACACCCGAGGAACTCAAGCAACTCATTGACGAGGCTCATGCCAACGGCATAGCAGTCATCATGGACATCGTGCACAGCCATGCCGTCAAGAACGAGGTCGAGGGTTTGGGACGCTTCGACGGGACAGGAAACCTCTATTTTTATGGTGACAGCAAGCGCGAACACCCCGCGTGGGACTCGCTTTGCTTCGACTACGGCAAGAATAATGTCATCAATTTCCTCTTGTCCAACTGTAAGTACTGGCTTGAAGAATATCGTTTTGACGGATTCCGTTTCGACGGCGTTACATCAATGCTCTACTATAACCACGGGCTCGGGCAAGCCTTCGGCGGATACGGTGACTACTACAATGGCGGTGAGGACACCAATGCCATTACCTATCTCACACTCGCCAACGTACTCATTCACGAGGTCAACCCACACGCCATCACCATCGCCGAGGAGATGAGTGGTATGCCCGGTCTCGCCCGTCCGTTCAAGGATGGCGGCATAGGCTTCGACTATCGCATGGCTATGGGCATTCCCGACTACTGGATCAAGACGATCAAAGAGAAAAAAGACGAGGATTGGAAACCGACTTCCATCATCTGGGAACTCACCAATCGTCGTGCCGACGAGAAGACTATCAGTTATGCCGAGAGTCACGACCAAGCACTCGTGGGCGACAAGACTATCATCTTCCGCCTCATCGACAAGGAGATGTACTGGCACATGATGGACGGCGACAACGACGGCACTGTAGCACGAGGCATCGCGTTGCACAAGATGATACGCCTTGTCACGGCGGCTACCATCAACGGCGGCTATCTCAACTTCATGGGCAACGAGTGGGGACACCCCGAGTGGATTGACTTCCCGCGTGAGGGCAACGGTTGGAGTTACAAATATGCCCGTCGCCAATGGGATCTCGTCGACCGCGAGGATCTCAAGTACAAGTACCTCGGGCGTTGGGACGCTGATGTAATGCACCTCATCGGCAGCGTCCACGGCTTCCAAGCACTGCCGGTACAGAAGTTGTGGGACAAGGACGACGACCAGGTGCTCGCCTTCAAGCGTGGCAAGTTGGTATTCGTGTTCAACTTCAATCCCACCCAATCGTTCAACGGCTACGGGCTGTTGGCTCCCGAGGGCACTTATGAGGGTGTTATGGACAGCGATGCCCCGTGCTATGGCGGATATGGCAACATCGACGAGACAGTCAAGCACGTCACACAGCCCGACCCCGTTTACTCGCCGTCACACCTCGGTTGGCTGCAACTCTATCTGCCGGCACGCTCGGTACAGGTGCTGCGCTTGCTGCCCAAGTAAAACGATTATTGCTGACACATATCAAAGTCTCGCGTTGTCATTGATAGGACAACGCGAGACTTTGATTATTCCTCTTCTATTGTCGCGCCCTCTCAATACAGTAAGCATCTGTACCCGGTGATAAAACTAAAGGATTAGATGTTACACACTACTAGTCGGCTTGGAAAACAAATTTATAGAACCCACCTTAATGATATTCACACAAACCTTTCCAATCATGGGGATAAGTTTGCGGAAGATTGTCATTATCTTGTTAGTCTTCATTTGGCTTTGCACACACTACTCCGCGTTGTTCAAGTTTGGACAACACGTCACCTGCGAAATTCCTCGCATCTATTTCAACGGGTTGGTAGTAATACAAACGAAAATCGACATCATATCGTTTTCCATCGCTGAAAGGAATCATAATCTTATGACCTGTGCTGTGGTAGTATTGGAATTGAGGATTATAAAAATTCTGTCTCCACGATGCTACTTCACTACCAGATTCATGAATAAGTTTTACGTCAACGTTGTAATGCTGATAGGCATGTCTTCCTTCGTGTACAATAGTGTCAAGTACTTCTCTATGCATACGAGGGTCGTTAGACATCACATACAAACTATTGAGCGCAATCTTATTTTGCGCCGCACATTGGTAACCGAGGTGTCGAGGTTCCATCTTTTCCAGTTCGACTTTGAGTGGTGGGCGATGCTCAATGGCTGCGATTTGTTGCTCAACTTTGTTTAACAACTCTGCACGCTCCTCCAAAGTCAGCTTACTCCAGTTCTCAAGCTTGAAATCTTCAAGTGACGCTAAGTAGTCTGCAATACCTTCAGTCATTTCTACATCGGTAACAATCTCGTTAGCTTCATTGATTGGTTCAAGAGTTTCGACATTCTCGGTCAATTCATGAGAATCGTTCTCATGAGTTTCCAGTGGAATAGGAATGTCCTCAACTATTTCTGGTTGAGAAACTTCCTTTATGCCCTCTAATTTCTCGAGTTCCATTATTTGTGGTAATTATTGCCGCAGTTGCCTGAACAAGTGCAGTTACCATAACTATAATTGTTTCCACAACCACCGGAACAAGTACAACTACTCATCTCAAAACTCGGTTGTTCGTCCATTTCTGACGCTTCAACCGCTTCTTGCTCGTTCAGTTCAAGAGGAGTAACATCATCGTTAATTTCGAGAGCATTGGCCTCAATCTGTTCCAACTTTTCGTTGGTTTCTAAATTTTCGTTTGCCATAATCTTTTTATGCTATAGCGTTAATACTATTTTGAATTTGTTTTAATAATTGCCAATCCTGAGCGTTTGACGCTCTTTGCATCGCAAAACGACAGTTGGCTACATAGAGGATTTTAAAAGCATTGCAGTGAAATGTAGATGGTTTTGCCACATCTCCGTTGCAGATATAGTTCATCCCACTGCAACGATTACATATTTCACAAAGTGCGCAAGAGCGACATTCTTGTGAAATGAATTGGTTATGATTTGAAAAATCATATAGAATGTTGCTTGCTGCCGCTTTTTCCATAGGCAAAGCAATAGGAGAAAACAAATGGCAAGCATAGGATTTGCCATTCCAATCAATGCAAACCATATCTTCGCCGCAACTGCAAGTTTTCAATGCCTTAGCATGACCATCACTCAAACGAGTTACGTCCAATCTAAGCATTGAAAATGGTATAAGCTCCGAATTCGATATGTAGAGGTCTGACAACTTCTTTAATTCTGATTTGAACGTAATTAAGTCATTCTTAGTCCACTCAATATTATCACCCATTGCCAAGTCCGCAGATATGTATTTGAACCCTTTGCCATGTAAAAAGTTTACGCCCTTGAACAACATGCTAACCGTAGCTGGAGAAACGGTCATCTTGACGCTTTGTTCTGGCCAAGTAGATGAAAAGAAATCCAAATCAACATCTTTGAATGAGCCTGAGCGATTCACATTCTGCATATCAATATCGCCATCGAAGCTTAAGCCCAAGTTGAATCTTTGGCGATTCTCATAGAACCACTTCTTCATCTCATCGGTTAAAAGGGTTCCATTGGTTGGCGCGAATAAGACCATTAAATGTTTGTCTAAAGGCTTTACCCAAAGCCATTCCGATACTTCTCGTATCAGAGGGAATTGGAGCAATGGCTCTCCTCCCATAAATTGAATTTCAACTGAATCATAGGCATCACCAAGTGACGCAAGTTGTTGCTCAATTATCGTCTTTGCCTTATCTGATGTCAGTGTGAATTTGTCAATTTTGGGTTCATAACAATAAGAACAACGCAAGTTGCACTTATATGTTATTAGAAGCATTATGGTCTTATGCCTACCCATGACAATGATTATAGTTGTTTGCCGTCTTTATATTCAGCGAACTTACCGTCAGTAGTGAAGAAGAAGCCGGTTTGTAACTTACCGTTTTCAAAAATGCCCTCGTACCAAGAGCCATTGGGCAAATAAAGTTTCCCGAGTCCGTTAAACTTATCGTCTTTGATTTCACCATCATAGATAACGCCACTGGTGCTACGATATACACCTCTCAACATTTTATCGAATCGCCAAAGACCATGAAAAATGTCTCCATTTGCAAACCAACAAGTTCCATCGCCGGTTCTGCGGTCATTCTGCCATGCACCAATATAAACGTCTCCATTTGCAAAGGTCATTTTGCCGTGACCCTCGCGATTACCAAGATTGAACTCGCCCTCATAGGTTGAGCCATATCTATCTCTTTTTGTGTCCCAAAACTTATACGTTCCGACACCATGCATTTTACCTTGATGCCAGTCACCGTCGTAGATGTCGTAGTTTGAGAAGTTCATCACACCATACCCTTGACGTATGCCGTCTACGATTTCTCCGCGGTATTCACCATTGCCATATTGACAAGAACCGAATCCTGTAAATTTTTCTGCCATAGTTTATGTATTATGAGTTATTTCATCTTATTAATTTGAGCAAGATAAATATCTGAACTATTAGAAGCGGACACATTAGCGCTATTTAAGCCGGCAATGACCGCTTGTCCAATGGAAAGTTTAGATATGACCTTTTGTTGTTCATCTGTCAAACCGACACACTCGGCCAGGCATTCCGAATCATCTGCCGAAACCAGTTTGTGAATGATTTTGACATTTGTATTTTTTATCGCGTCTTCAATGAGACGAGTTGGAACTTGGTCAACAACCATCATGCCTTGACCATATGCACGAACTTCCGAAAGGAAGTTACTGAACATTAATCCGGACTTATATTGAGGTGAATCCGTATTGCCGGATGCTGCCATTACACGATGTGCTTCTTCTACTACAACTAAATGGCGACATTCGTTGTCGTTGAATGACAGTCTACCCGCTTCTGCTTCTGCTACTCTAAACTCATACAAGAATTGTAAGAGTAACGACATTATGAAAGCACGGTCTTGGTCATCACCTGCGTAGGAAAGGTTCACGACAATTGGAGTGCCAAATAATTCTTCCCAAGAAAATCCATTGAGTTTGGGGTTGTTCAGCAACTCGCCTTTCCAACCGAATTTCAAGCTGTTAAATCTTGTCCGAAGTGCAGCTGATATATTTTGAGTATTCTCCTTAGCATAACCAATGTTAGTCATCAAATCGTCTATGAATTGACGATTTATAACACCAAGAGAGGGAAATCCTTTAACTCTATATCCATCAGCAGTCATTGCCTCATTATTGCGAGTATAGAGGTCATAAAGCAGGTGTTCCATGATTACAGGAAGAATGTCCTGCATCGGGAATGCAGAGGCAAAAGATGATTTAAGACGGTCAATGTGAGTAAGCACTCTCATTTCACTGCAATCTAAATCAATGACTTCAAATGGGTTTATTCTCAACTTATCGGGAGTGAAGTTCGCCTTGGCGTACTTTTCACAACCCGGAATGAATATCTTGATTCGTTTTTGAGGGTCTGATACAGACTGATTGTATTTAATCGCCCAATCAACATATTCTGTTTTAGCCGGCTCAATCACGAAGAACGGTCTGTCTACTTTCATAAAACCGTCAAGAATACTTAAAATAGTATTCGTCTTACCACTACCGTTGACGCCGCAAACCAAAGCATGG
This sequence comes from uncultured Porphyromonadaceae bacterium, assembly GCA_937901905.1. GTDB lineage: Bacteria > Bacteroidota > Bacteroidia > Bacteroidales > Muribaculaceae > Sodaliphilus. The sequence goes on from CALDIF010000024.1 coordinate 55,098, forward strand.
CGTGAAAGGGTATCAATTGGAAGATTGATCTTTGTTTCCGTTGATGTTCCACTCCAAACCAATTTTCCAAAGTCCAAAGTCGCACCTGCAGTTACTGTAGATGGTTCAGTAAGGCTGAATTGTGCGGAAGCCTCAACAGCATTTATGCCGGGAACAGAGTGCAGAGGAAAGTTTATGAAATAAGATAGTTCCTCTGTTGAAAGTATTGTCTTGAGGTCGTTGAAATGTTCTCCCAATGGATGGTCAAAACTTCTTTGTGCAGACGAAACGGTCTTGATTCTTGGCGCATCAAGTACTGCTAAAGTTTGTGGCATTGCGTTGCCTATAACATCTTCGATATGGTGGATTCTTATTGGTTCGTAAATAGAGCCTTGTCCACTAACTAAAGATTTTAACTGCATCGATGCGCTTTGCAAATCGCGTTGATTCTCAGCCATGAGATATACACCAACGGACCAACAGCCAGTCGCTTTGCCGGACTCAAAGCGTTTTGCATGAACTCCAAGACTCTCCGCAATAGCTTCAATTTGTTTATTAACAATGTTTTGGCTTATTGACTCGCCATCAGTATGAGAAAAGGATTCTGACTGCGATACTGAATTTGAAATTTGCTTTGTATATGTAGGTGAGAAATCACCTATCAGATTCGCTCCGGTAAGTCGATTAAAGCCGTCTGCAACTGCCAATGCAGTTGTAATAGCACCTGCCGGTGGAAATAATGCAGATGCAAGCATTAACCCTGCTCCCATCAACCCCCATTTGCTTTTGGTTTGTTTGGATTCGGATTCTTGCTTCTGAATTTGAAGTCCTTTAGTTATATTGTCAGAGGTGGATTTTGATATAGACAAAGACTTCAGTGATTCTGCTTGTCCCGCAAAATCTCTGATTTGGTACAAGATTGAGTCTATGTCAGATTCAGGAATTGGGTCTGCTATAACCAAATAAGTAAAGTCTTTCTTTCGCATGCCAGCCATTAGCGCATCAATCGTTGCCGGATATACAGTTTTATATTGGCTTTCCATTGACGGGATACCCGTAAGAGCATCTACAAAGTCATACTCATTGAGTATGTCTTTTCTCAAATCATCGAGGTTTCCCTTTGCTCTTTGGCATTTCATCCCGGGCCAAATGCCTTGAATGAAGTCATTCAGACTCTCGACGAAAGAAGAGTCAATTTCATTTTTAGAAAATGAACGCAGACCTAAGTACATCTCAAACTTTCCGTTTTTTCCATGTACCAAAAATAGAAGTTGAGTTTTATTAGGTATGAAGCATACAGAGAGAATTTTTTGTATTGCCGTAAAATATTGCTCTGCATTATCAGTCGAAGATTTGCCAACTTGCGTTATTTTAATCCAAAATGGTGCGGTGGGAGCGTCAACTCTTTGCGCCGCAAGTTCCAAATGAAAAGGAGTTGAGACAGCAGAAATCTGCGACAGATACTTGCGTTCTGTCGTATACGCCAATGATTGAGCAATCCCATTAGCCGCCAAAACTTTGGCCATGGGTTCCAGCTGTTGGCGTTCTTGTATGGTGAGTTGATTATCCATTATTCAATGGGTATAATAACTTTCTTCAAATCAAGTTCAATTATTTGTGTCAAATAATTATTAAGAAGATTTGAGATTTTAGACATAAACCTTTCATTGTTTTTTAAGGTATCCACTATTTTGGTCTCTATACTTGTCTTGATGTCCTTTTCTTTGTCTGTCACTTTTCGTGCCGCTGCCACTCTTTTTGATTCATCGGATTCGAACCATCCCTTCATTAATACAATGATAGCATAAAGTGGATTAAACATTGCTGCAATGGCAGCAATAAGAAGAATCATAACATTGTAGAAAGCATCTGATGTACTTATCTCGGATATGACTTTACGCATTTCAGCAAGGCACTCATCAAATTCGTTGACATTTCCCACATTTACAGACGCAGAGTAAGAAACTTCTCGTCCGGGTGCATATTGGCGTATTATTTCATTCATCTTCATCCGAATTTCGTTGGTAGAACTTTCCATGAAATTTTGTAACGTTGTCTCTATTGTATATGACAGTTCTCTCTCTTGGAATTTGGCAATAGCAGAGTCAATCCATTTTTTAAGTTCATCTAAGTCTGTTGTAGTTCCTTCTTTTACCCATGTAGAACAACTGTTGTTAATGATAGCCCAAGATTTAGATGCGATTTCTTCTGCCAAAGTATTAATCAAATTATCAATTTTGGATTTGTCTTCAACTACTTTGGTTAAGTCTTCTCGCAAACGAGAAATCAGTTCTGAAGTTATTGCGTCTGATGTTCCTAATAAAGCGATGCCTCTAGAAATTGTTAAAGAGGGATTATCATTATCAATTCTAATCTGCTCGATGGGCAAATTAAAAACTTCTGCTATAATTGGACGGATAAAATTCATTCGTGAGGCTCCTCCTGTCAAGAATATACCCTTGACCGGTTTGCCCGGAATGTAGTTGTCTCTGAAATCTTCTAGAGATTTCTTGATTTTTTCCATGTAATTTGTTTTCCGATCAAGCAATTCATTTAACTCATTAAGATTTGAAATTTTCAGTCTCAATGAGATGTTGGAGTATTCATCATAAGTTTCGGCATTTTCAGAAATGATGCTATCAAAGAAGAAACTCATCACAGTCTTCGAATCCTCATTCCGTCCATATGCGTCCTCTTTAAACTTGCGAGCCTTAAATAAAAGCGCGTCGCGATAAACCGGATATTTTTTGATGAACTCAGCTACATCGGTATTAGAAAGCATGTACTCCTCGTAGATCAATTCATCAATGATTGATGCGCCCAAATTATATCCATGGTCTATGGGAGAATCGTCATCCGACAAATAAGTATAATCAAGTGTGCTTGAACCCAAGTCAAACACCATACATCCTTTGGAAATTTCTTTTGAAAAATTTACTGAGGGGCTTTTGGCATAAAAAATAGCGGCTCTTGATTCTGACGTTAGTCCAGCCAAAGGAATGCCTGCATTGAGAGCCATTTGTCTATAAAGTTCCTTTGCATCATCTTCCGACCATCCTGAAGGTCTTGCTATGTAAACAATATGATTGTCATCGCTTAGTTCTTGCTGGCTTTCGCGAATACGAGCATACACGGCTTTCATGTAAGCAATCATAAGTTTCTCCATATCACCTGTAAGTGATGTGGGTTTCTGCTTAAAGCAGACTCTTATACCTGCATTGTCGTCAGTGTGTTCAAATGCCTCGTCTCCAATATAGGCACTACCATTGGATAAACAGATAGCAGAGGTTATGACCTTTTTTCTTGCTCGGCTATCAAGGTCAATGTCTAACACATTGTCCTCTCGCTGCCCGGCATTTGTGTCCCAATCAAGAGCGCAAATGGCAGCCGACGTTTCTCCATGACCAAAGTCAATGGCTACAACGTATTTATGTTTTGACTTATTGGGTTTGAATAGTTTTAGTTGCATAGTTACTTTGTATTTGTAATGCTACCATTAACAATTGACAAATCATAGTTTTCCAAACTGTCCTCAAGCATTTCAATAGCTTGAGCCAATTTATTAGGTACATTCGTGTTTTCTGCTTTTGCGACAGTACATACATTGGCAATTTGCTCTGCTAATGCGCCATATGCTTCTAAGAAAGATGGCTCGTTGCGTCGCTCGTATGTGTTTTTAACTTTTTGAAGTTGTACTCTATAAGTCGCGATAACTCCGTCAATGTTTTCGCAAATCTTCTTTATGATTTCAACATAGGTGTCAACGTCCAAAAGTTCATTATTGCTAATCTGATGTCCAATAGTTTTGACGTTTTTTTGTGCTTTAGTTGAGGCGTAGTAAATAGATAGAGCGCAACCTGCTATTGAACCGGCAATTGCAGCCCATGTCCCAAAAAGTCCTCCGACAAGTGCTCCTGCTCCTGTTGCAATAATAGGAGTATAGCCATTTGCTTCGGTGCTTGAATTGTGTTTATAGGACTTATTCAGAGAAACAACCGGCTTGATAGATTTTGAGATTTCAGAAACAATATTTTGTTGAGCTTTCAAAATTTGAAGAACTGACAACAAAAGAAGATCTTCAGATTCAGTTAAACTCTGACGATATTCACTTGAGTTTTCAAAAATATCAGAAAAGAAAGTGGAAATTATTTGTTCTACTTTTGCTGAATCAGAAGGGAGATGTAGATCCCGTAGCTGATCCTTGAGGTTTGATTCAAAAGAGACAAATAATGCACATAGGCTTGTAGTTGTTGACATATCCAATTAAATAGTGTCTTCGGCTCCACAAGACTTTGGTTTATGTTCTATAATCTCAGCACAACATATAAAAACAAAACGTGGAGCCAAGTCTGTTGCTCAGTCCACGGTATAAAGGCTCTAGCATTGCCCAGATTGTCAGAACGAGCAACGCTGAAAAGCCCCACGTCGATGTCTATATATGAATAAGATGCGGCAGATGAAAATTGTGTCACAAACTTACTCGGTGTTTATACAAACATCCCAAAGGGGCGTTCGCGTCACTTTGTTTTTGACAATCTGTTTTAGAACTGCTAGATTCTTATACCGTCAAAACCAAAGCGTTACAGAACGCCTGTCTTTATATGTCCGTTCCCACCCTCACCTTCACCATCACAACGGATTGGCATGTCGACGTGGAAACAACGCTGTAAGCATAAAACGCAGTTTTACGCTACTACTGCGGTGCAAATGTATAATAACTTTTTCAAATAAAAAAGATTTTATTAATGATTTTTTCGCACAAGGAGGTGTTGAATGTGGTGATTAAAACACCGGTCCCCCTCGAAGCACCTATGGCACTTCGAAGGAGACCGAATAGTATGAATGTTTCGACTATCGTTGAATGGGTTTGCTCATTCCACTATAGAAAGCGTGTTAACGTTGGAGCAACTTGAGAGAGGTGTGCCCCGGAGCAGTGACTACATACACTCCGGCAGGCAAAGTCGACACGTTCAACAATCCTTTGCCGCTACGCAACACCCGTCCGGTGAGGTCAAGTACAGTTATCGTTGCGCCGTCGCCTACGACTGCCACACCGTCAACAACGGTGAGTGAATTGTTGTCGCTGATCGTGGTCAATGCACTTAACGAGTCGGGGTTTATAGGTTGCACATTGTCGGTTTCGCTGATGGTGAAGTAATAGTCACTTCCGCCGGTGACGGCATAGTCGGCGAGTTGCTTGCCATTGTTCCAGTTGTTGAAAATCATGTTGAAGTTACCCGACTCTGCATCAAACAGGAATTTCTTAAACGTCTTGTCTCCGATTTCGACCTCATCGACCCACGATTCACCGGGCCACGCACCAAAGAGTTCGCTATCGCCCCAGGCATACAGTCCCAAGGAACTCCAATCGGTCAAGTCCTCAACGTAAATATAGTGGGCTGCCGTCGGGATTTCGGGCAACTGCGCCGTTATCTCCACGTTGTCGATGCCAAGTGCCATTGCAAGGTTTGCGCTACCGCTATTGGCGGCGAGGGTGATGTTCCACGCGAGATACAAGTCGCAGCCACGTGCCATATCGGTACCGAGTGTTGCGCTCACTGCAACCGTTTCGCCGGGCACGTCGTCGTATCCGACAGTCTCACTATCGGGGTCGAAGTGCGTGAGGAAGTCGGAGCCGGCACTTGTCCAGTTGCGACCGTCGATGCTGTAATACAACTGCACATCGAAACCGGCTGCATTGCTACCCTTGCGATACTTCTCAACATCGTAACTGACGGTGATGTTCTCGAGATTTTTGCGTGCATCGGTATTCAGCAAGTGGACGTACACGTTAACACAGCGTGTCGCGGCGGCCACACCGGTAGTGATACCGCCCACGGCACGGTCATCACCGGCGGTGCTACCGAAGTTCCACGTTCCGTTTTTAGCGTTAGACGGCAGGTTGAGTCCACCGCTGTACATCGTGTTATCATCTGCCCGGTCGTAACGACCTACTACACGCGGATTGCTAATCTGGCGGTCGATGCGCCATGCGGTGGGCATCGCAGCGGTTGCTTCGTCACCGAGAGCGTCGAAGTTCTCGCTATGTGACAGGTTATCACGGTTGAACTCAATAGCCGGATAAACCGTCATTGTAGTCACAGGAGAGGCCACGGTGATTACCGAAGTTCCGGTAAAGTCGCCACCGGTCACGGTAACCGTGTACACGCCTTCGGCTCCGCTTGCCGTAAATAAGCCCGTCTCATCGAGTGTTCCTCCACCGTCAAGAGTCATCTCAATTTCACCGTCAAGGGGCATACCGAACTGGTCGACAAGCGTGGCAGTAACCTGCACCGTTCCGGCAGTGTGTACCACAGGGTTGTCGGTCAACGCAGCCATTGCACGCGATGCGTAACCGCGCATTGCGGTGGCATCGGCAGCACTGAGGTCGGCAGGAGCCCACGCGACGGTCGAAGCATCAACACCGAATATCGTTGAATATTCCATACACGCTGCCATGTAAGTTGCCTTGAGAGTGGGGTGACGGTCGTCAAGGAACCATGTGGTGGCACCGGTTGCGCCCTCACGGTCGTACACATCTTGATAAGCGAGCCCGACGGGACACAAAGTCACGCCCAACTCTCTTGCAACATCGAGGTAATTGGTTATGAATGTGGCATTAAAAGCGGTATACGAATTCCAATCGCCACTGTAAGCCCAGTTGACGGGCACGATGATTATAGCGTTGGGGTTGGGGCAATACTCGCGTATATAGTCGCGCCAACGCAACACATTGGTGCGGAAGGTCTCAATGTCGGTGCGCGGCAACGAACTCTGCTCTTGCAGTATGATATGGCTCCACGGCTGACTGCGAACCAACATCTTCGCACCCGGATTGCCGTCCTCGGCAACGCCGTCACCCTCTTGCCAGTGAGCATTAAGCGACTTGCCCAACAAGGTGTGCTTGGTCCACTGTGCATCAACGCCCATCGCCTCGGCAAGACTGTTGAACACTGCGTCCTGGTCGTTATAATATATGAGACTGTTATTCAGTGAGAGAATGCGTACCTTTTCGGGCAGTTGCGGCACGAGCAACGCTGTTGCCGGTTCAACGACCAGTGCAACGGGCTGAGAGGCAATCTGTTCCAACGAGTATTCACCGGTTATGATATTGAAGGTGATAATGTAGGTTCCGGGGGTTGTGCTCACCGTTGTCTTTGTACCCTTGACAAGAGTTCCCGCGATATTGTTACCCGTGAGGTCGGCATCTCCGGCACCCCACGCACCTGCCATGCCGGTGCGCTGATAAATCAACCAATGGCTCAAACCGTCGGAACCGGTCAGCAATGTCACCTGTCCCGAGAACACGCCGGCATCCTCGGTGAGTGCCAAGGCTCCGCTCGTATCCATATAGTTCCAACCGTTGTTGTCTCCCATGACGTAAACCTCGGTCAGACCGGAAGCGTCCTCATTGGGCTTTAATAACAGTGTTGCCCCTGACGAAGTGATGGTCAACACGATGCGCTCACAGTTGTAAGCGTTGACACCGCACGAAATGTTGTCGTTGGTTCCGCTGACAAGGTCGTAAGTCACGTCCATCGAGATGTTAGTACCATTGCTACCATAGTTGCATGCACTGCTCCACGAAGCGTCCGCCACCTTGAACGCACCGCTCAACGTCTTGTCGTACAACACGTACACACCGTCGCCCTCATCACTGAACTCCCACTCATCGAGAGCACCCCAACTATTCACCTCTCCACGCAGGTAGATACCCGATGACACGAAAGGCTTGCGCGACGGATCAACCCAACCGGTATAGGTCTGTGGGTCGGCAATCGCGGTCACTGCATCGGCAGTCACACAGTAGTAGAGGTCGGCATCGGCAATCACCGTGGGACCTGCCACGTTATTAGTGGCGCCATCGGTAAACGACAACGACAGCGACGAGCCGTCCTTGGGCAACTCATAGTATTTATAGGTCACGCCATTAACTACTGCCACACCGGCAGGAGCGATGTTTTCGCCACCGGTATTGAGCAACAAGGCACCCCAACGGGTAGCGTCCTCGGCGTACACGGTGAACACGCTACTTTCGCCTGCAAACGATGCTTCAATTTCAATATTGTCAAGGGCAAGTCCCATAGCCTTATCGGGCGATGTGCCCGAGGCAACGCTGATATTCCAAGCGAGATATAAATCATCACCTGCAGCGACAGTAGTCTTCAACGTTTTCCCGGTGACGTTTACTGTTGAAATAGGCACTACCGAGGCACCGAGCGTCTCGTCGTCGGGAGAAAAAACGTTCTTGAAGTCATCGCCGGCAGCAGTCCAGGTCACGCCATCGGACGACGTGTATAACTGCACGACAAAACCGGCTGCGTTATTGCCTTTGCGATACTTCTCGATATCATAACCGAGCGAAAGTTCGGTAATCGCCACATCGGCGGCATTGTGCAAACGTGTCATAACACTCACACAACGTGTTCCGCCACTTACCGTGGTCGACAAGCCACCTACTGCGCGGTCGGCTTCCGAGGCACTTGCGCCCCAATTCCAAGTTCCGTTTTTAGCATTCGAGGCAAGGTTCGCTCCACCGGTGTACATCACCACGGTTCCGGCATCGGCATAACTGCCCACCGAACGTGGTGCAGACAAATTGCGGTCAACGCGCCAATCGGTCGGTAATGACAAGGTTGGCTCACCATCGGCATACATTTCGTCAAAATTTTGACTGACAGTACGCGATGTAGTCGAGATGTCAATAGCCTTGACCGAGAAGCAACACAATGTCACTGCGAGCGCAATGAGCATTCTTTTCATAACTGTTGTCATTGGTTGTAATGGTATTGAATTAGTTAATAATAATGCTTGTGATTGCAAAATTATCACCACTACAACACTCGCGCAACAACATCAAACCGAAATCAAAATAATCAAAAACTACAATTTGCTGTTTTACTGTAAATTACACACATCAAAACAGAATAAAAATCAAAGTTTAATTATAGTAACAAAGGTCTCCCGCTTAACCGGCACTCTTGATGTGTTGCTCAAAAGTTGCAGGCGAAACAGCCTTAGCCTTCATGCGCGAACGGTAAGTATAAATCGTAGATAAAGAATTGCGCAAAATTCCGGCAATAGTGGCATTATCGGTAATTCCCAGACGCATCAAAGCAAGGATGCGAAGTTCGGTAGTAAGTTTCTTTCCTGAAGTCTCGAGCCGGGCATCAGGCGACAATAATTCATTCACATCGGCGACAAAGTCGGGATATATGTTAAGGAACGCCTCATCGAAGTTATCGTGAAACAATTCAATGCTCTCGCTGATAGCAGAGGTATTCTTGAGTTGTGAATTCAGTTGCTCGAAACGTCTCTCCTTTACCATGCGATACAGTGCGCGTCGCCATTGATCGGTTCGGTCGATATTCGCGCTGCATAGGGTGAGGAAACGCGCCAAATACTCGTTTTTAATAAGGCTCGTTTGAGCCAAGCGGTCGTTAGCATCTTTCAATGCGGCTACCGTGTCGTGAAGTTCGTTGTTAATCAATGCAACTTGCCTTGCCGCCTCGCGACGCTTTGCACTTTGTCGGAGCGCAAACACTAAAGCCAGCACCAACACCACGGCGACCACAATGACCACAGCAAGCAGCAATAAAGTGCGATTATAGTTGGCGGTGCGGTTGTCGTTATATGCCTTGATAATAATAGGAGCCAGTTGAGCCGACTGAATGTTGCGTAACCGGGTGCCGTAGAACATCGCGTCGTTGATGCTGGTGTTCAAGTAGGTGAACGCCCTGTCTACATCGCCCTTGTCAAGCAACATCAATGACAAAGCCCTCAAGGACGTGTTCTCTCGGACGCAACCCATCACATCGCTAATCGCACTTTGCAACAAATATTGCTCCCGCATTTGCTCGTCGCCCTTGCGCTGATAAAAATAGGCCAGTGTACTTGTTATCACCGAGTATTGACGCTCACCTTGCTTCACCGCTTCGAGACGCCGTGTGAGCAACTCTATAGCCTTATCGACTTCTCCCTGTTCACAATAAGATAACGCACGGGAAAAAGTGCGCCTGTTACTGGAAGGCGGAGCCAAATCAATAGTGTGCGCACGATAATACGCAGCACTGTCGGCATAAGCCTGCTCGTAAATCGTGCCTGCAGCGAACTCACCCCTGAACATAAACAACTTGCTGCACTCATTATAATACTCGGCACGCAATGAATCACCTAGCGAGTGCTCGTCAATAAGTGCCAACGTTTCGCCCGCTTTGTCGAACATTCCGGCAACCGACTCGATATACGCTAATTTGAGGAGACTTGAACTCAAGCGATCGTTATCGTTCAACCGCTTGGCTATCTCTACATTAAGCGAGGCGTAATGGAATGCCGAGTCAAACTTGAAGGCGATGTACTCGTTATAGAGCCTATCATTGAGAACATACTCATCAAGGGGTGTTAAAACGCCCTTGTGCATCGTGATGTTCAAGTTATCGAGAGCCTGCTGCTTGGCAAGCGTAATGGAATCTTGGGCGGCAATCAACGCGTCTAAACGTTGATACAACTGCGGAGTGGCCAACGCATTGGAAGCAAGCGCAAACAGGGCGTAAACACCGATGAATAAAAATTTCGACAATCTGTCGGCAGACACATCGGTTTTATATTTCGGTTTCATGACGGTTGGGAGAATGGTGAGTTATTACATCTGCAAAGGTAATAAAACTATCACGCGCTGCAAAAAAAGTGCTTAATAACAAGAATCAAGAATATTAAAGAAAAAAATCTTTAATTAATTTGTTCATTCAAGAATAATGACTAACTTTGCGGTGGGCTGCAAGACTTCGATGGGTTCCTTGCAGCCACCATAGTACCGTTAATTTTTACAAACAACTTAATATCAACAATTTACAATGGCAAAATTTGATAAAAAAGTTTTAGAGCAGTACGGCATCACCGGTGCTGCCGAGGTGTTGTACAACCCCAGTTACGAGGTGCTGTTCAACGAGGAAACTCGCGAGGGACTTGAGGGCTTTGATCGCGGTGTCGAAACCGAATTGGGAGCCATCAATGTCATGACCGGCATTTACACCGGTCGCTCGCCTAAGGACAAGTTCATCGTTGACGATGCAACCAGCCACGACACTGTGTGGTGGACTAGCGAGAACTACCCCAACGACAACCACCGTGCCAGCGAGACAACATGGACTGCTGTGCTAGACCTTGCTCGCAAGGAACTGAGTGGCAAGAAATTATACGTTGTCGACGGTTTCTGCGGTGCCAATAAGGACACTCGCATGAAAGTGCGTTTCATCATGGAAGTTGCATGGCAAGCCCACTTCGTGACCAACATGTTCATTCGTCCGCAAAACGAGGAAGACTTCGACCAAGAGCCCGACTTCATCGTTTACAATGCCAGCAAGGCAAAAGTTGAGAACTACAAGGAACTCGGTTTGCACAGTGAGACTGCAGTGGTATTCAACGTGACCAGTCGCGAACAAGTTATCCTCAACACATGGTACGGCGGTGAGATGAAGAAAGGTATGTTCTCGATGATGAACTACTACCTGCCGTTGAAGGGTATTGCCGCAATGCACTGCAGCGCCAATACCGACATGGAAGGCGAGAACACAGCAATCTTCTTCGGCTTGAGCGGAACGGGCAAGACGACATTGTCGACCGACCCGAAGCGCTTGCTCATCGGCGATGACGAGCACGGCTGGGACGACAACGGCGTGTTCAACTTCGAGGGCGGTTGCTATGCTAAGGTCATCAACCTTGATGCCGAGGCAGAGCCCGACATCTACGGTGCAATCCACCGCGACGCCTTGCTGGAGAACGTGACTGTCGACGAGGCCACCGGCAAGATTGACTTTGCCGACAAGAGCGTCACCGAGAATACTCGCGTGAGTTACCCGATTTATCACATCAAGAAGATTGTACGCCCCATCAGCCACGCTCCCGCAGCCAAGCAGGTCATCTTCTTGAGTGCCGATGCTTTCGGCGTGTTACCCCCCGTTTCCATCCTCGACAAGGAGCAGACCAAGTATTACTTCCTGAGTGGCTTCACCGCCAAACTCGCAGGAACCGAGCGCGGTATCACCGAGCCGACCCCGACATTCAGCGCATGCTTCGGTCAAGCATTCCTTGAGTTGCACCCCACCAAGTATGCCGAGGAATTGGTCAAGCGCATGGAGCAGAGCGGAGCCAAGGCTTACCTTGTGAACACAGGTTGGAACGGCACCGGCAAGCGCATCTCAATTCGCGACACTCGCGGTATCATTGATGCAATTCTTGACCACAGCATTGACGCTGCGCCCACCAAGGTCATTCCGTTCTTCAACTTTGTGGTTCCCACCGAGCTCAAGGGTGTTGACACCGGCATCCTCGATCCGCGCGACACCTATGCTGACGCCGCCGAGTGGGAGGTCAAGGCGAAAGATCTTGCAGACCGCTTCATCAAGAACTTCAAGAAGTACGAGGACAATGCTGCCGGCAAGGCTCTTGTGGCTGCCGGTCCGCAGTTATAATCCTACTGCTTACAACAACTCATCTAAGGGTCATCGCCGATATATGGGCGATGACCCTTTTAATATAATCGGCTATAATCATCGCATTTGCCTTTAAGGTTGCAATCCCGGCAGACGTAAAAACGGTGGGACGCGCCATGCTATCGATAGCATGACACGTCCCACCGGTAATTTGGCTCAGACCTCAATCGGTCTTGTCGCGGTGATTTTCTCTAGAACGGCGCTCCTTCTTGGTTGATGAGTTTCCGGTGTCCTTTTCCTCCTTGAGGTCAATCTCGTTGCCATCGGCATCAATAACACGATAGGCAAGCAAAGCGAGCGACTGGTCAGGCACGAGTTTGAACTTAAGTCCGAACTCATACAACCAACGATAATACTCGCTGATGAACCCCTTCTTGAGGTAAGCATCGACATAGGGGTGCACATAGAGTACAAACCCCTTGCAATGCAACGAATTCACCAAATAATCAACCTTGTCTTTGAGCAAATCGGTAAACAACAGCGAGGGCATTATCTCGCCCTTGCCACCACATGAGGGGCAAGCCTCGGTCGTGACTATATCCAGAGCCGGGCGCACACGCTGTCGCGTGATTTGCATCAGTCCGAACTTACTTAAAGGCAAGATATTGTGTCGGGCACGGTCGGTAGCCATGAGTTCTTTCATTCGCTCATAAAGTTGGTTTCGATGTTCGCCCGTTGTCATGTCAATAAAGTCGATGACAATAATTCCGCCCATATCACGCAGCCTTAATTGGCGCGCTATCTCCTCGGCAGCCAACAGGTTGACATTGAGCGCATTGCTCTCTTGGTCGGTGCCCACGCGCGAGCGATTGCCCGAATTAACGTCAATAACGTGTAAAGCCTCGGTACTCTCGATAATAATATAGGCTCCGGTGCGGAACGACACTGTCTTCCCGAATGAAGATTTGATTTGCCTCGTAACGCCAAACTTGTCAAACACCGGAATGTCGTCACTATAAAGTTTGACGATGTCGTGACGTTCCGGAGCGATGAGACTGACGTAATTGTGGATTTGGTCAAAGACGCCGGCATCGTTCACCACGATGCTTTCAAAGTCGGGATTGAACACGTCGCGAATTTCACCTACGGCACGACTTTCCTCCTCGTACAGGAGGGTCGGTGCTGTGCTATAGGTCAATTTTGCAACGGCATCTTCCCAACACTTTATCAGCACGTTCAACTCGGTGTGCAACTCGGCTGCTCTCTTATCTTCAGCACTGGTGCGAATGATGACTCCGAAATTTTTCGGGCGAATACTCTCAAGCAGTCGCTTTAGTCTCACTCGTTCAGCATTGTTTTTAATCTTTTGCGACACCGACACCCTGTTGTTAAATGGTATGAGTACCATGAAGCGTCCGGTGAAGCATATCTCGGTTGTGAGTCGCGGTCCCTTGGTGTTAATAGGTTCTTTGGCAATCTGTACGACCACTTCTTGTGCTTGCTGCAGCACGTCGGTCACGGTGCCGTGTTTGTCGATATCATCATCGAGCTTGATGTCACTGATAGAGGGGACACGCTCACCGGGTTTCAAAGCCCTGACACGAGCAATAAACCGAGCGAAAGAGTTGAACTGTGAGCCGAGGTCAAGATAGTGTAAAAACGCCTCTTTGGGGTGACCGACATTGACAAAAGCGGCATTCAGCCCCGGCATGAGTTTCTTGACCTTTGCAAGATAGAGGTTGCCCACGGCGTAGGTTTCATCACGCGTCTCTCGCTGGAGCGACATCAATCGACCGTCCTCGAGCAGGGCGGTTGAAATCGTGGTGGGCGACACATCAACTACAAGTTCACTTTTCATCGCTGAAGGTTGGGATTCTCATTGTTGATATATTAAAATGTCAAAGTATCCGACAACACCCTCCGGTGTGTCGCAGGACAAGGATATGACACAATCGCCCCTCAACGGGACGAGCGTGCCTCGCGGGACGGTCCCGGCGACCGCTCAACACGCGCTGTGTTGAGCGCACACTGCATTAAAAAGCGGGCATGGCCGCCCGCTTTATTTATCACTTCTTGCTCTTGTGGCGATTCTTACGCAGTCTTTTCTTGCGCTTGTGGGTAGCCATCTTGTGGCCTTTTCTCTTCTTTCCGCTTGGCATAAGTCAGAATATATTAAAAGGTGAATTAATAAAAACCGAATAAGTTACGATGTCGCTCACCCGACAATCACTTGACTTGATCCATAAAGACCTTAGCTGGCTTGAAAGCCGGAATCTTGTGCTCGGGAATAATAATTGTAGTACCCTTGCTGATGTTGCGTGCGGTCTTTTGTGAACGCGTCTTGATGATAAAACTGCCGAAGCCACGTAGGTAGACATTCTCACCATTAGCCATAGCGTCCTTAACAGTTTCCATGAAACGCTCCACGGTCTCAAGGACGGTGACCTTGTCAATGCCTGTCGATTTAGCGATCTCGCTAACGATTTCTGCTTTAGTCATTTTCGTAAGAATAAAAATGTATTTGTAAAAAAGATGTTTGTACTTGACACATAAAACAAGACTCAACGGCAAATCGCCGTTATCGTCTTAATTTACAACGATTTAACGCACTTTTGATTAAAAAACCCGATAAATCGCAGTGCAAATATCGCATTTTTTTTTGACATAGCGAGTAAAATTGCGATTTTTTTGCGAAAAAACTTTGCTTTTAATGAGTTATCAAGTATAGCGAGCGGCACGAATGCAAGTAAATTTGCAGGGCAAATATAGTTTTAGTAATTTTGCAACATTATGACACAAGAGGAGCGATTGAGAATAGAAGAAGACATCGTGCGCATGCTCAAGACGGTGTTTGACCCCGAAATACCCGTCAACGTCTACGACCTGGGCTTGATATATCGCATTGATTTACACGATGACGGCATGGTTGAGATGGACATGACATTCACCTCGCCCACTTGTCCCGTTGCCGATTTTATCTTTGAGGACGTGAGAATGAAAGTCGAGGGTATCGAAGGTGTCACGGGACTTAATTTACAATTTGTAACCGACCCCATGTGGACACCCGAGATGGCAACCGAAGAGGCTAGACTGGAAATGGGTTACATGTGACCGACAGGCAAGCGACATGAAACGCACGAAGACATATTTTGCAGCGGACATGCACCTCGGGGCACGCTATATCACCGACCACCGCGCTCACGAGGCACGCGTTACTGCCTTTCTCGACAGCATTAAGGACGAGGCTAAGCGACTTTATCTGCTCGGTGACGTGTTGGACTATTGGTTTGAGTACAATAGTGTCGTTCCTCGCGGTCATGTGAGATTTTTCGGAAAATTGGCGGAACTTGCCGATTCCGGTGTCGAAATAACGTGGATGACCGGCAATCACGACGTGTGGTTGCGCGACTACCTGCGCGACGAGATTGGCATGACCGTCGTTACCGGACAACTGACGGTTGACATCAACGGACACCGTTTCCTGTTGTCACATGGTGATGACATAGGTCCTCGGTCGTGGAACTATCGTTTCATGAAGTGGTGTTTTCTCAATCCCGTTTGCCAATGGTTATATGCCGGCATTCACCCCAACATCAGCCACCGGGTCGCAACATCATGGAGCAGTCACAATCGCACGAGCCGCAAGATTGAGCATGAAGCCGATAACATGGCGACAACAGTAGCCATGCTCAATGACGGTATCGAACAAATTAGCCGAGAGCACCCTGACATCGAATACTTTGTCACCGGTCACCTGCATTGCCCCGGCATCACACACACCGCGAGCGGAGCCACATCGGTGCGCTTGGGTGATTGGCTGAACGGCAGCAGCTATGCCGTTTGGGACGGCGAGCAAATCGAATTGACGTGCAACAAATGACACAAAACGTGCGGCACGCATGTGGTAAAATATCCAATATCGGATATAAAACACCAACGTTTGATAAAAAAACATCAAAAAAACTTGTCAAGTCAAGAAAAAGCAGTACCTTTGCAACCGGGTAAGTCCTACACGGCCAGCTCCTGATGAATCCCCCAGGTCTTGACCGAAGCAAGGGTAGTCGGTTGTAGCGGCGCGATGTAGTTCGCTTGCCCAAGTGCCTCTTTAGCTCAGTTGGCCAGAGCACGTGATTTGTAATCTCGGGGTCGTTGGTTCGAATCCGACAAGAGGCTCAAAACAAAGTGGGGAAAAGCCGCAACACTCGCGAGTGTTGCGGCTTTTTTGTTTATTCACACCCCGATGCCACTTGCAAAGCCCGTTAAGATTTATTACCTTTGCCACGTTATGAGATCCCTTACACGCTACATATTGTCATTGTCGATACTTGTTGCCACGCTATCGGGTTGCGTCCATCGTCACAATGCCGTGCCCGACGCGTCGGGTGCAGCAGTGTACTATTGGCGCACCACTATGAAACTCGACAGTGCCGAGCGGGGTTTCCTCACACAACATCACGTCAACAAGATGTTCGTGAGAATGTTCGATGTGGTAAAACGGGGTGGTATCCCAATGCCTAATGCCACAATCACCGGGCTTGACTCGCTACCGGTCGGCATCAAAATAGTACCTGTGGTTTTCATCATGGAAAACTGCTTGCACTGCGACACGACGGAACTTGCAGGGCGCATCGTGTCGCGCGTGGCGCAGATGTGCGAGACACGCAATATTGACTGCCACGAATTACAAATTGACTGCGACTGGACGCTACGCTCGCGCGACGTGTTCTATAGTCTGTTAAAACACATACGAGCCGAGTGCGCCTCTCGTGGGTGGCATTTATCGGCAACAATACGACTGCATCAACTGTCAATGGCAGCACCACCCGTCGACTACGGAGTGCTGATGATGTACAATACCGGCGATGTGCGGCAACGAGATGGCACAAATGCGATACTTGACCCGCAACATGTCGCTCCCTATTTGCACTATCTTGACAATTATCCGTTACCGCTTTGCGCTGCCTACCCGTGTTTCGGGTGGCAACTGTTATACAGCGGCAACGAGTTCAAGGCAATATTATATAGTGCCGACCTTAAAGACACGACACGCTATCGCGAAATAAGCCCCGGGCATTACTTCGTCTTGCGCCGTCACGCCACACCCGAATATAACAGCGACTTGAGTGCCGGAGCATGGATCAATGTCGGCGACAGCGTTATCGTTGTCCGACCGTCGGCAAACGTCATCATCAACACCCGCGACCAAGTTGCCGCCCGACGCCCCGAGATGAACTCGCAAATCATCTTGTACAGTTTGAATACTAACGAAATGCAATACTATAACAACGATTTCTATGAAACGATTTATCACCCTTAGTGTGTTGGCACTATCAACATGGGCTGCAATCCAAGCATGCGGACCGTGGGAGCGTCCTCGTTACGACGTGTTTGAGGTGTACGACACTAACGAGTTGGACAGCGAAGCCCGCCTGGCACCGATGTACGCCTTTTGGCGCGAATATGCCGGCGAGAACACGAGCGAGTGGAATGTGAACGAGTTGTCACAACTGAGCCTTGACGACCTCTCCACGAGTGACAATCCCATCGTTGCCGCCGCTCGCGCACGCGGAGACAGCGAGATGCTCGCCTACTTGCGACACCTGACCGTCTACCTGCGCTTCGCATCACAGGCAGCGACCGACACATGGCAGTATCCCACACGCGAGAGCGAGGAGAAAAATCGTGCCACGTTGCAAAGTATTGCAAACGCTGCCCGCAACTATACCGGCAGCCGGCTCAAAAATCAATATGCCCTGTTGCTTGTCCGTTCAATGGTTCACCTTGGCGATGCTGCCGGGGTGGTGAACTACTGGAACACAACAGGCAGCAAGTTGCCCGACACTGTTTACAAGGATATCATGCGCGGTCTGTACGCATGGTCGCTGTTAGCGACCGGTGAGCGCAAGAAAGCCATTAACGAGTATGCCGAGATGGGCGATATGGCCTCAATACAGTGGTTGGTGTACGACCTGCGTGGAAACCTCAGCGGACTCAAAAAGGAGTATGCTACCGATGCCGGTTCAGCCACGCTCGTTTATCTTGTCCAGGACTATATCAACAACATGGCAGGTTCGGTGAAGAACAAGGAGGATTATCTCACCGTCTACGATACCGACGAAGACATCAAGACGGCACTTGAGTCAAATCTCAAGGAGTTGGAAAGTTTCTGTTCGTTCGCCCTGCACGTCGTTCGTGAGGGGAAGACTCCGTACCCGGCAATGTGGCAAGCAGCAGCGGGATATGCGCGCTACTTGCTCGGTGACACGAGCGAGGCATTGAAAATGCTGGACAAGGCTCGTAACATGGCAGGCACCGAGCGCATGAAGAACAACGCCCGCGTTTGTCGCATCGTTGCAAGCACCGCCCAAGCCGATGCGAGCGAAGCCTATCAAAACTACTTGTTAGGAGAGTTAAAATGGTTTGTCTCGCGCGCACAGACCCACCACGATGCCAATGGGACTCCAATCAGCAACTACATGGGCGTACTCACCAACTTGACCTACGACAACCTCGTACCCCTTTACACCAAATTGGGTCAAAACAACCTCGCCGGCGGATTGAGTGGTATGATGCACAACTTGGAGTACAACTCCTATGGTGAGGCATATAATTTCTACTGCTACGGAGACTATGGCTCTTTCATCGACAAGATGAGTGCAACCCAATGGATAGAATACTACAACTATTTGAAAGGAGGGTCGGGCACATCATTGGAACGCTGGCTCGCCGGCAAGGTTCAAGAGATCGACAAGAACACGTTTGTCGATCTTGCAGGCACCAAGTTCTTGCGCGAAGGTCGTTATGCCGAGGCTATCCCCTATCTGGAGCAAGTTCCGTTGGAGCACATCTCGTCACAAGGCATCAGCCGATATATGGCACGTCGCAGTTACAATGTTGACCGGTGGTTCAAACGACAAGTCGTCGACCGCACGTGGGAAGACATCTTCGATGCCGAGGCTGAAGAGGTCAGCACAAACCAAAAGTTGGACTATTGTCGTGAGGTCCTCGAGTTG
>CALDIF010000025.1 GCA_937901905.1 uncultured Porphyromonadaceae bacterium
GGGCAGGGGGATCCACTCGTCAACGGCGTTCATCAGCTCGCGAACGGTGTCTTCCCACTTGGGCTCACCCTGGAGTGCGCCAAGAGCGGAACCGCGGATGATGGGGGTGTTGTCACCGTCGAACTCATACTCAGAGAGGAGGTCACGAACGTCCATCTCAACGAGCTCGATCATCTCATCGTCAACGTCGGGAGAGTCACACTTGTTCAGGAAGATAACCAGACGGGGAACGTTCACCTGACGGGCGAGCAGGATGTGCTCGCGGGTCTGCGGCATCACACCGTCGGTAGCAGCAACAACTACGATAGCACCGTCCATCTGAGCGGCACCAGTAACCATGTTCTTTACATAGTCAGCGTGGCCCGGGCAGTCAACGTGAGCATAGTGACGATTCTTGGTCTCATACTCAACGTGAGCGGTGTTGATAGTAATACCGCGCTCCTTCTCCTCGGGGGCGTTGTCGATCGAATCGAACGAACGAACGTTCTCACCAGAGATATCACCGTCCTTAGCAAGCACGGTGGTAATAGCGGCGGTCAGGGTAGTTTTACCGTGGTCAACGTGACCAATGGTACCGATGTTAACATGCGGTTTTGTTCTTTCAAAATGCTCTTTTGCCATAACTTGTTAGTTGTTATTGAAAATTGAATGCTAATATTTTTGTCTTAACCTTATTGCGTAAACACTCCACCTCTTGTGATAACTTTAACCCGCAATCAGTGAGAGGCGAAGCGCTTTTGCATCGTTGAGCCGATGGCGGGATTTGAACCCGCGACCTCTTCCTTACCAAGGAAGTGCTCTACCCCTGAGCTACATAGGCAATATCTTTGTTCTCGAGCGGAAGACGGGACTCAAACCCGCGGCCCTCAGCTTGGAAGGCTGATGCTCTATCAACTGAGCTACTTCCGCAAAACATGTGGGTAGAGATGGATTCGAACCACCGAAGCGATGACGCAGCAGATTTACAGTCTGCCCCATTTGGCCACTCTGGAATCTACCCGAGCATAGACCGCGACACGAGGTCGTTTTGTCATTTGCGCTGCAAAGGTACAACTTTTTTTTGAACCCACAAACGTTTTATCAAAAAAAATATTTTTTTCTTTTCCCGAATGTTCCCGATAAGCCGTGTAACGGCTGTTTGCGCATTAGCCTCATCGCCTTCACTACGCCCCCCCGACAATCACGTTCACCACACTATCACAGACCACCGGTGTAGAGGTTGTAATATGCTCCGCGATATTCCATCAATTCATCGTGGTTGCCGTACTCAATAATTTTACCGTGGTCAAGCACAATGATGCAATCGGCATTGCGAACTGTGCTCAAGCGGTGGGCTATTACAAATGTTGTGCGACCGCTCATCAGATTATCCATGCCGCGCTGTACAAGACGCTCGGTGCGGGTGTCAATACTGCTTGTCGCCTCGTCAAGAATTAACACCGGCGGGTCGGCAACTGCGGCACGGGCTATGGCGAGTAACTGTCGCTCGCCCTCACTGAGGTTACCGCCGTCATCGAGCAACACGGTGTGATAGCCGTTGCTCAAACGACGTATGAAACCGTCGGCACCGACCAACTTGGCTGCCTCAATACAATCTTGGTCGGTCGCGTCAAGGCGACCATAGCGAATGTTATCCAGCACCGAACCGGTGAACAGGTGGGTTTGCTGTAACACCATGCCCAAGGCTCGTCGCAGATGAGACTTGGATATATCGGTTACGGCGATACCGTCGAGCGTGATTGTACCGTGAGAGATGTCGTAGAACCGATTGATAAGGTTGGTTATTGTTGTCTTGCCGGCTCCCGTACCACCGACGAAGGCAATCTTTTGACCGGGCATGGCAGTGATATTAATGTCGTGCAAGACCGTGTGGTCGGCACTGTAACCGAAGTCCACATGGCTGAATTCCACACCACCCGACACCCTCACGAAACGTGGCGACACGCCGGTGCCACGAGGTATCATCCATGCCCATTGTCCGGTGCGCAAGGGGGTCGGCATCATGTCGCCGGCAGCATTGACGACAACATTAACCAATGTAACCTTACCGTTATCACTCTCACTCTCGCTATCCGACAGGTCGAACACGCGTTCGGCCCCCACGCTGGCGTTAAGCACACTGTTCATTTGTTGGCTGATGCCCGACACCGGTCGCGCAAAACTCTTGTTGAGCGTGAGAAAGGCAACCAATGTACCCAAACTCAAGTCAACGCCACCACGCAAGATAAGCCAGGCGCCTATCACTGCGATTAACACATAACTGAGGTGGCTGAGGTTGCCGTTGACCGGCATCACAATATTGGCAAAACGATTGGCATTATATGTTGACGAACGCAGTTGCTCGTTAAGCGTGTCAAATTGCCTGACCGCCTGTTGCTCATGATTGAACACCTTGACAACGCGCAAACCGCCCACCATTTCCTCGACAAAACCGTTTACCTCGGCAAGTGTCGCTTGCTGTGTCTTGAAGTGAGCCCTACTGATGCGACCGAGTCGCGCCGTACACCGGGTCATCACGAGTGCCATGATGATTGACACTACAGTAAGAGGGATG
Source organism: uncultured Porphyromonadaceae bacterium (assembly GCA_937901905.1). Taxonomy (GTDB): domain Bacteria; phylum Bacteroidota; class Bacteroidia; order Bacteroidales; family Muribaculaceae; genus Sodaliphilus. The sequence goes on from CALDIF010000025.1 coordinate 2,555, forward strand.
CTGAGTACAACCATCGAGACAAAAGTCACCGCTATTGTTATGAGCGAATTGAGAGTTTGTGGCAAACTGTCACCTATCATCTGTCTCAACGAGTCTACATCGTTGGTATAAGTGGACATCACACGTCCGTGGCTATTGGAGTCAAAGAAACTCACGGGCAACGTTTGCATCTTGTCGAAAAGCGAAGTTCTCAGCTTGAGCATCGTGCCCTGACTCACGTTTATCATCAATCGGCTGTGAACGTACGATGCAATAACGCCAATCACGAGTACCATTGCCAAGGTGAAAAGGGTCTGTGCCAACGAGGCATATTGGGGATTGTCCACCTGTGTGAGAGGCACCACATAGTCGTCAATCAAGGAACGGGTAAACAGCGTTGAAGCCAACGTGGTGAGGCCGGTCACAGCGATACAGACAGCCACTGCAATCAACGAGAAATGATAATTGGCCCACATCAAGCGCAGCAGTCGCCACAACGGAGCACGAGTGACTCCCTCGGCAACAGCGTAACGCGATGCATCATTGCGGTTGTGATTGTCAAATCCTCTCATGGCTTCTGTCATCAAAATCGCCGGTCGGCTCGTCTTGTAATTCACAAATCTCACGATACACCGCACACGTTGTCATCAACTTGTCGTGGGTATCGAAACCCGCCACACGACCGCCGTCAAGGACGAGTATGCGGTCACAATCGCGAATTGACGTTATGCGTTGCGAAATCACGATCTTGGTCACATCGGGCAACAACGCTTTCAGTTGATGTCTGACTCGGGCATCGGTCGCATTGTCCAATGCGCTTGTACTGTCATCAAGAATGAGTATTTTAGGACTCTTGAGCAGTGCACGGGCTATACACAGGCGTTGCCGTTGTCCGCCACTCACATTGGTGCCTCCCTGCTCAATAACTGTTTCAAAACCATCGGGCATCTCGTCGATGAACTCGGTGGCGCAAGCGATGTTGCACACTTGACGACATTGTTCAAGCGTGGCATGCTCATTACCCCAGCGCAAATTATCCATCAACGTGCCACTAAAGAGGATATTATGCTGCAACACAACGGCGACCGCATTGCGCAGTGCCGCGAGATCCAGCGTCCGCACATCTTTGCCGTCGACCGACACCGTGCCGCGCGAGACATCATACAATCGACTGATTAAATTGACCAATGACGACTTACCGCTACCGGTGCCGCCTATCACACCCACCGTTTCGCCCGACGCAATATGTAGGTTCACTCCGGCGAGGGCATACTCGCCACTGCCGCCCTTATAAGCGAACGACACGCCGTCGAAATCAATCCTTCCGCTTGCAATATCGGTTATGCCGTCCTCAGGGCTCACGATGTCAGGCACCTCGTTAATAACCTGTGCCACGCGCTCTCCACTGGCGGCACTCTGCGTCAACTGAACGAAAATCATGCTTAACATCATCAAGGACATCAAGATACTCATCACATAGGCAAACAACGATGTCAACTGACCGGTCGTCAAGTCGCCGGCCACCACGAAGTGGGCACCCCACCACGAGATGGCGATAATGCACCCATACACCACGAGGTTCATTACAGGGTGGGTGGTTGCCATGAGTGACTCGGCGCGCACATACAGGTCGTAAAGGCCGCGTGCCGCCGCACCGAATTTTGACTTCTCGTGTTGCTCACGGACAAAGGCCTTGACCTCACGCACTCCCGTCACATTCTCTTGAACGACACTGTTGACGGCATCATACTGCTTGAACACCCGGGAAAACAAGCGTCCCACACGCGTGATAATAATGTATAGAAATGTCGCCAACACCACAGTCGCGACAACAAACACGAGACTCAAGCGCGGACTGATCACGAAACACATCACGATGCTCGACAAGAGGGTGAATGGAGCACGCACCGTAATGCGCAATAACATCTGATAGGCACTCTGCAAATTGGTGACATCGGTTGTCATGCGTGTCACAAGTCCGGCTGTACTGTACTTGTCAATGTCGCTGAAGGCAAATCGTTGCACGTTGCGGTACATTGCCGAACGTACATTAGAAGCGAACCCGGTGCTCGCCTTCGCCGAGAATTGACCTGCAAGCACACCCATGACAAAACTGAGTAACGCCATGCCGAGCATGAGTACACCATAACGATAAATGGCATTGAAGTCGCCGGGCATGATACCGCGGTCGATAATCCACGATGTCACATAGGGAATGAGCACATCAAGCACGACCTCAAGCATGATGAATAACGGGCACAGCAACGAGGGTGTGAGATACTGCCCGATTTGCTTGTAGAGAGTTTTTATCATCGAATTTCGGCTACCGAACGAGAGTTAACAGGGATATGGCGACCTTATTGCTGATTGCAATCACCTCAAGCGGAACACACGTATTCCCATGTTACTCTTATAACCTTTAAGTTGCTGGAATAGTGTGGGTTGTTCTTCCATCACCTTGCCACCGCTCATTGAGGCATCGAGCAAGTGGAAATGCCCGTCGCTGTCCTTGACGATAATGCCGAGATGACTGATGTCCAATCCGGTCGTCGTTGTCATCAAACCGACGAAATCACCCTCATGCAGCACTTTCTCGACATCTTTGTTCAACAACCACGATTTGGGCAACAGGGGCATGCGATGATTGCGATAAGCACTTTCATAACCGCGTATCTTCGCCACCATTGCACTGTCGTTCTTGAGACTGTGATAACTGTCGGCATGTGTACTCATGAAGTTGATTGTCTTCACAATATACTTGCTGTGCGGCACGTCGGGTGTCACTTCAACAAGGTTGCCACGGCTGCGATTGTCTGAAATCCAATCGCTGATATAGTGTAATCGGCTCGAATAGTCGCCCATCACGCCACCGCGATAGCGCAGGTTCTCGAGGTTGCGGGCATAGTCCCGCCATGAATAACGTCGTTCAAGCGTTGTACGTGACAGGGCATACAACGTTTCAATGAAAGTGGTGCAATCCAATTGATCAACATTGATGGTCAATTTCTCGGTATCGCCCTCAAGTGTATGTGCGACATAGGGAGTGCCCTCAAGTTGGCGCGCGTAGAAACAAACCAACTTGCCCGCATCGGAAAGGTCGCTGTCGTAACCGACACGCAACAAAGCGTTGATTTTTATAGTGTCCTCGGCGCAGTGAAAGCGCATCTGCGACATCGTGGCAGCGGTGAGCGATGACATTAGTGCCACCGACGCGAGTAATGCTATCAGTCGTTTCATCTAATCACATCAATATTATTGGGGATTTGAATGAGGCACAACACATTTATCACTTCTTGCGGAAGTCGGCTGCATACATCGCATCTATCAAGCGCGCATACCGCTTGTTAATCACGGCTCGCTTTATCTTGAGTGTATTGGTCAACTCGCCCGACTCCATTGTGAACGCGCGCGGCAAGATCACAAAACGCTTTATCTGTTCGTAACTTGCCAAGTGTGCTTGATACCCGTCGATGCGTTGCTCGAGCATATCGTGAATTACCTGATTATTCACCAGTTCCTCAACGCTGTCACAATCGAGGTGCTTGGACTCGGCATAGGCGCGCAACTCGTCGAAATCGGGGACAATCAATGCCGACACATACTTGCGACCGTCACCGATAATCGCCACTTGCTCGATGAATTTATCTTGTCCGAGGAGCGTTTCCAACACTTGTGGAGCGATATACTTACCATTACTGGTCTTGTACAAGTCCTTGAGTCGCTCGGTGAGGATAATATCTCCCGAGGGGGTCATCTCGCCACAATCGCCGGTGTGGAACCAGCCGTCGGCATCGATGGCGCGAGCGGTTTCTTCGGGTTTGTTGAAGTAGCCCCGCATTATTGTCGACCCCTTGAGCAAAATCTCGTTATTCTCACCCAAACGCACTTGCACGTCACCGATAGGAGTCCCTACAGTGCCCAACTCCCAGTCTTGCGACTTGTAACAACTCACCGTCGCGTTCGTCTCGCTCAAACCGTAGCCGATGCAAATGTTAATGCCTATCGCATGCAGGAACTCGGTTATGTTATCGCTCAACATCGCTCCTGCCGTGGGGAACAGTTTGCCCGATGTGATACCGATAGCAGCCCTCAACTTGGCGAACACCTTGCGATCAAAGTATTCCCACTGTTTCTGGACGAGGAACGGCACTTTCTTACCGCGACGCACATAGTTCATCTCGCGATCGCGACCGACACTGATGGCACGCTTGACCAACATGCGCACCAACGGCTTCGCCTTAGACAAGTTGTCGTTAATGGCGGCATATACCTTCTCCCAGAAACGAGGCACACTGCACATCTCGTTGGGATTAATCTCCTTTATTGACCGCTGAATTTCCTTCGGATTGTCATTGATGGCAACGTGAATACCATTGGTGAGGCAAAACATCGTCCAACCCAACTCGAAGATGTGGCTGAGTGGCAAGAAGCACAATGAGACATCATCGTCGCTCCACATTGTCAAGCGCTCGGCATGGAACTCCATGGCGGCATCAAAATTGGCATGGCTCAGCATCACCCCCTTGGGCACACCTGTCGTTCCACTGGTATAAATCAAGCAAATCAAGTCGGTATTCACACCCGATTGCTTCACTTCGTCCAAAGCGGGCTCGAGTTCGGCGTGCTCATCGCCGAGAGCAAGCAGTTGCTCCCACGACAATGTTTCCTTATCTTCGGCATCAAGTTTCACCGACGGATCAAAGGTCACGATGTGTTTGAGCAGAGGACAGTCGCGCAGTATCGAACGTGCTATGCCGTATTGTCGTTGATCACCCACCATGAGGACTGTTGCGCCACTGTCGCCGACAATATAGGCAGCCTCGTCGCGACTGCTTGTCGGATAAATGGGAACCGGCACCGCACGATTGTAAAATCCGGCAAAGTAAGTAACAAGTATTTCGGGACAATTTTGGGTAAACAAGCACACGCGACCTTGCACCTCTACGTCCCAATATCGCAATGCCAATGCCACACGTCTGATGTCGGCAGCAAAAACATTCCATGACATTGACACCCACTCACGTGTTGTATAGTCCCTATAACGCAATGCCTCGCGTTCACCGTAATGCGCCGCCTGGCGCGGTATCAACTCAACAAAACGATTCATATCAATCAAGTGTATTGTGTTATAATCTGCAAAGGTAATAAAAACAATGTTGGCAAACAAATTTAGTTTTATCACGCCAAGCCGTCACCGGCCGTCACAACCGACCGAATTTCAAGTGATTATAAATCAGAGGGCAGACCGTCGGTCAAGCGTCACGACACAATGTTTGCCATTGGCAACAACCGGAATTTCATAGCGTGTGACATCCGGGTCGGCAGGAGGCACAACGAGATAATAAGTGCCGTTGCGATCTGTCAAGGAGTAGAAACACACTGTGTTAACGTGTCGGTAAAGTCCCTGATAAGGGTAACGCTCGCGATGTTCGTCTCGCCACTCGGGATGCGAGACGTGGAAGGTCAACATCGGCTCGTCAAGCACCACCGCCGAGGGTTCGCACGGAATAAGCGTGAAACTCTTGCCGGCAAAGTAATATACACTGTCAAGGACGTTGGGCAACGAACTGTCATAATCCACCGCCTCGCCACCCTCGCGCAGTGAGGCATGTTGCTTCCAATGTTCCATCAACGGCGGACGCAGGAATGCGATAAGCGACTTGTGGTAATAGGCACAGTACACATCGCCATAACCGTTATAGCGTTCGCTGTCGTAATAACTGAGTGCAGCCCAGCGATTGCTCGGGAAATCACTTGCGGGCAACACAGCCACATCGGGCGCGCCGATGATGGCACGCTCCACAGCATCGTTATAGTGCTTGTAACGCAAAATCACGCTCATGCCGTGACTGCCCATTACAACGACAGCCACGAGAGCACACAACACGACTGCTCGTGTCAAACGCCTGCGCTCGGCAAGGAAACTCATCAACGCTTTTACTACAATCACAATGCTCACCACCGACCAGTAAAAATAAGGGCGTTCGTTGTGGTCATTGCCGAGAATGGCAAGCATCAAGGCGCACATGAGCCATATCCATGCCCACAGGTTTCCTGTCACTACCCTCCATGATTGACGCGCGGCAATCACGAGGAGCGTCACTGCCGCCAAGCCGGGCATCACATGATAACGCACACCGTATCGAACCAACTGTTTAAGGTGGTGTAACACGATCGCGAGTGTACTCATTTCGCCCGAAGACAATTCGACATCGGCACGGCTCAATGTGCCCGGTGACATAAAAATCACCGCAACGCCCACAACAGCCACCACGACTGCCACAACGCGCAACCCGGTAATGTGACAACGATTACACACGAGGAAACAAATTGCGCCCGCCACCGTGGGCAACGCGATTGCCTCATTGAAATTCGCTACGACGAGAGCCGATAAAGCCACTGCTGCCGTCACCGACACGCCGACATTGTCGGCTGTCCTCGACGACAACCATGACACGAGAGTCAAGCACAACACGGTTGGCCACAAATAATTGCATGCGCCACACAACCACAGCATCGTTTCGCCGGGCACGGGAGCAAAGAGCAACAAGACCGCAGCAATCACCACTGTTGCAGCCAATCTCTTTTCCTTGGGAGCAGTCAACCGTTGTATCGACACAATCAAGGCTATTGACATCAGCGCGTTGCATATCACAAATGCCGTGCGTCCCAAGTAACCGAGGAATATCTGTGCCACCGTGTCGGATAAACGACCGTTAAACTCGACATAATGGGCGACCTTGCTGCGCCACAGGTCAAGCAACGAAACGAACGGCTCGTACAGCGTTCCGCTAACATAACTGTACTTGATGTCATCACCCTTGGGTGTGGTGAATAAATTCATCGCGCCGAACAATGCCGCAAGCAACAAGATCACGGCAACATAGGTGATATTTTCAACGCGTTGTCGTGTCATGGGGTGTGGTAGACGAACCGTTAACAAAGTACACGGGACGATTCTTGGTCTCGTTGAAAATTTTACCCACATACTCACCTATAATACCCAACGAAAGCAACTGCACACCACCCAAGAACAGCATCACCACAATCAATGTGGGGAAACCTTGTGCCGGGTCGTTATAAATGAGCGTCTTAATGAGAAAATACAACATATACAGGAACGCTCCCAGTGAGATTGCCACACCGCCGACTATCGCGATGCGCAGGGGGGCTGTGGTGAACGAGGTCAAACCGTCAAAGGCGAGGGCAAACAACTCTCGCAACGAATATTTGGAACGACCTGCCACACGCTCGGCCTTATCAAATGTCACTTCACTCTTGCTGAAGCCTATCCAATCGTATAGTCCCTTAGTGTAACGCTGTTGTTCACGCAGCGAGCGCAACGCGTCAACACACTTGCGGTCCAACAACCTGAAGTCGCCCACACCCGGAACGACCTCAAAACGCGAGGCGGCACGCAACATACGGTAGAACAAGCGAGTCAGGAGTCGTCGCGCCACACTCTCGCTGGTGCGCGACGTGTAACGACCATACACATCGGCATAACCGTGCTCCCAACGCTCGAGCATTGCCGGTATCACATCGGGTGGAAATTGAAGGTCGGCATCTACCTCAATCACACAGTCGCCATGCGCGTAGTCCATGCCCGCCAACATGGCAGCCTCCTTGCCGAAGTTACGCGACAAGTCAACATATTGCACGCGACTATCCCTGTCGGCAAGCGATTTAATTATCTTGAGGGTGTCATCGGTGCTGCCGTCGTTGACCAACATCACTTCCCAGTCGTAACCGTCATTGTCGCGCATGAGTTGCTCGAGACTGGCATAACACACCTCGAGCACATCTTGCTCGTTGTAACACGGCACTATTATTGTAACACATTTTTTCATGACTGCAAATTTATCACTTTTTGAGCAATATGCCAAATCATTTGTGTCACCACTCGTAGCGAGTACACCACCGCAGTCGAGATGAGAGGGATTAACTTCACCCCCTCGCGGCACCCGTCGTGCGATATTAAACTTCGCCCCGTTTTTGCCCTTTTTACGAGTGTATAACCATTTTGATTTTATACGGAATTTTAGTACCTTTGCGCCTTGAAAATGAACAAACTTTTATTACTTCTTTCAAGAAACAATAATGAGATACCCTGTAATGACAGCCGAGGAGGCTGCTGAGATTGTACAGAACGATTGGACCATCGGTGTGTCGGGTTTCACAATTCCCGGCAATCCCAAAGTGGTGCCTGCAGCAATTGCCGCCAAAGCGCGTCGTGAACATGAGGCAGGTCGTGAATTCCGCATTAATTTATTCTCGGGTGCATCGACCAACGACCCTACCGACGGCGAGTTGTCGCGCGCTCATGCCATCAACTTCCGCGCGCCCTATCAATCGCTGGGCGAGTTGCGCAACCGCATCAACAAGGGCGAGTTACACTACAACGACCGTCACTTGAGCGAGATGGCACAAGAATTCCGCTACGGTTTCTACGGCAAGATGGACGTTGCCATCATCGAAGTGCAGAGCATTGATGACAACGGAAACATCGTGCTTGGAACGGCGGTAGGAAACAGTCCCACTTGGTTGCAAGTTGCCGAGCGAGTGATCATCGAGATTAACGAGCAAATTCCCGAGACGATACGCGGTTTGCACGACATCTACGTGCCACTCGATCCGCCCTTGCGTCGCGAAATTCCCATCTATCACGCCGGCGACCGTGCCGGCACACCCACCGCACACGTCGATCCCGATAAGGTGATTGCCGTCGTACACACCAGCAAACCTCTCGGCAAGAACGAACCGTTCACACCGGTTGACGAGGTCACCGCTCGTATCGGTCACAACGTGTGCGATTTTCTCGTCAACGAGATGAAACAGGGTCGCATGCCCCGCACTTTCCTGCCCATTCAAAGCGGTGTGGGTAACATAGCCAATGCCGTGCTTGATGCACTCGAAGCCAGCACCGACATTCCGGCATTCGAGATGTACACCGAGGTCGTTCAAGACAGCGTGTTGGGCTTGCTCAAGAGCGGACGATGCAAGTTTGCAAGCACATGCTCAATGACGTTCAGCCACGAGGCAATGATGGATTTCTTTGACAACATCGACACCCTGCACGACAAGTTGCTCATGCGTCCGAGCGAAATCAGCAATAATCCCGAGGTCATTCGTCGTATAGGCGTTATCTCCATGAACACAGCTATTGAGGCCGACTTGTTCGGCAACATCAACAGCAGTCACGTCAGTGGCAGTCGTTTGATGAACGGCATCGGTGGCAGTGGCGACTTCACTCGCAACGCTTACACCAGCATCTTCTTGTGTCCGAGCATCAAGAAAGATGACTGCATCAGCACTATCGTGCCTATGGTGAGCCACGTTGACCACACGGTACACAGCGTTGACATCATTGTAACCGACCAAGGCGTTGCCGACTTGCGCGGTAAAGACCCCAACCAGTGTGCCGAGGAGATTATCGAGCATGTGTCACACCCTGTTTATCGTCCGTTGCTGCGCGAGTACTTGCACCTGTGCAAGCAAGGTCACGTCAAACTCAACCCCGACCTCGCCTTGTCGTTCCACAGTTCACTTGCCCACCACGGCGACATGCGCAAGACCGATTACAGCGAGTTTTTCCACGCTGACGATCCCAAGTGACCTACTTGATTGAGACATTGGGTTGCAAACTCAATTACAGCGAGAGCGCAACCATCGGCAAGACACTTCAAGAGGCCGGCTTTGAGCCGGCCTCTGCCGACGTTCACCCCGATGTGATTGTGGTCAACACGTGCTCGGTCACCTCGATGGCCGACAGCAAATGCCGCAACCGCATTCGCCATCTTGCCCGCTCCCACCCCAATGCTCTCATTGCGGTCACCGGCTGTTATGCCCAACTCAAGAGTCGTGAGGTCGCCGCTATCGACGGCGTGGACATCGTGCTTGGCAGCGAGCAAAAAGGACGTCTTGCCCAATATGTGACCCAATGGTTCGCCGACAAGCAAAGCATTATAGAAGTCAGCCGATTGCGCGACATCACCACTTTCGCTCCATCGTGCGAGCGAGGTGAGCGCACACGTTATTGGCTCAAGGTGCAAGACGGCTGTGACTACTACTGCACCTATTGTACCATACCTCGAGCACGCGGGCGCAGTCGCAGCGGCACCATAGCCGACATTGTCGCTATGGCACAGCATGTTGCCGACGACGGCGGCACCGAGATTGTACTCACCGGTGTCAATATCGGTGATTTCGGCAAGAACACCGGCGAACGCTTCATTGACCTGTTGCGGGCACTCGACAAGGTTAACGGCATCATGAGATACCGTATTTCCAGCCTCGAACCCGACTTGTTGAGCGATGAAATAATCGACTTTGTTGCCGCTTCACGTGCATTCATGCCTCATTTTCACTTGCCGCTGCAAAGTGGCAGCAACACCGTGTTGGCATTAATGAAACGACACTACGATGCAGCCTTGTTTGCCGACCGTGTAGACCGTTGCCGGCACGCGTTACCGCACTGCTACATCGGGGTTGATGTCATGGTGGGTTGCCGTGGCGAGACACCACAGTGTTTTGAAGAAAGTTACAACTTGCTTGCAAGTCTTGACGTGCAACACCTGCATGTGTTCCCCTATAGTGAGCGTCCGGGCACGGCAGCACTCGCAATTCCCTACGTGGTGACAGCTCAAGACAAGGCCGAACGGGCACGACGCATGATTGAGTTGAGCCAACTCAAAGAAGAAGAATTCGCAGCAAGATTTAAGGGTACTACACGTCCGGTATTGTTCGAAGACCCACATGGTGCTCCACTGATGAGCGGCTACACCGACAACTACATTCGCGTCACACGTCCCACCGATGTCAACGCGCTCGGCACTATCACTACAATAACACTATAAACGCGACTACCAACCACGGTAAAACGATGAAAAAGATTGCAGTTATCATCTTGAATTGGAACGGTGCGGCACTACTGCGTCAATATATGCCGAGCGTCGTAGCCGGCACCGACACGACTATCGCCGACATCATCGTTGCCGATAATGGCAGCCAAGACGACAGCCTCGAATTGTTGGCGCGCGAGTTTCCCGAGGTTCACGTATTGCCCTTTGAGAAAAACTGCGGTTTTGCCGAGGGTTATAATCGTGCCATAAAGATGACCAAATATCCGCTTACTGTCTTGCTCAATAGCGACGTGCGCGTTTCGAGCGGTTGGTTGGAGCCCCTTGCAGCCTACATGGAGGCCAACACCGATGTTGCCGCCGCACAGCCTAAGGTGCTTCACGATGGGGAGCCCGACGATACACCGATGTTCGAATATGCCGGTGCTGCCGGTGGGTATCTTGATTGCCACGGATACCCCTATTGCAGAGGGCGGCTTTTCGACACTATTGAGCGTGACGAGGGGCAATACGACGGCGAACCGCAATCGTTGATGTGGGCAAGCGGTGCTTGCCTTGTAGTGCGCAGCAGAGCATACCTCGCCGTCGGAGGGCTTGACCCGCTATTTTTCGCTCACATGGAAGAGATTGACTTGTGTTGGCGTTTGCGACTTGCAGGTCATCGTGTGGCATACGTTCCCGGCAGTCACGTGTTCCACCTCGGTGGCGGTAGCCTGCCACAAGGTTCTCCTCGCAAGACTTATCTGAACTTTCGCAACAACCTGCTGATGCTTTACAAGAACCTGCCACACCGCGAACGCCGCCGACTGCTGATAATACGACGCCTATACGACACGCTCGCGCTTGCGGTCGAGTTTTTGAAAGGGCATTGGGGTAATGTGAAAGCCATCTGGCAGGCACACCGCGACTTCAGGACAATGCGCCATGCCTATGACACGATGCCCTCTCCTCAATCCGACTTACTGCATGACGAGCGAGCAGGACGCATCAATATCATTTGGCAATACTATGTCAAACGAGTAAAAACGTTTGACCGTTTGCCTTTAGACAATGGTTAATAACAGTTAATTTTTAAGCCGTTTGATGGACTGTTTGTTAAATTAGTGTTAATGTCAACAAAATTAATGCCGCAAAAGTATGTTTTATAACATAAAATCACTACCTTTGCATCGGTTTTCATGGTATTAGTTTTTAAGGTTAATGAAACCGCACGGTCGTCGTGAGACGATTTGGTTTCTGAAATTCATCGTTTTAGGTTTATGTTAATGGTATTAGAAAGTTAATCAGTTAAGCAATCCCCGACGTGAGTCGAGGATTTTTTATTTCATTACAGGTGGAGTTTCACACCTTGAAAAAAGAGAAATTCACCTTGCCGTAATTGCGATGTTGCGAAAACTGCGGGAGTGTCGTGAAATCAAACTCACGCGGATGTTCCAACACGACAAGAGTGTCCCGCTTTACAACACCGCTCTCCATAATGAGACGCGGCAGGTCACCCAATTGCGGCAAGTCGTAAGGGGGATCGGCAAACACGAGGTCGAAAGCCTGCCGACACGACGACAGGAACTTGAAAACATCGCCACGAACGAGGGTAAGCGAGTGCTCGTCAAGGCGCGTGGCAACCGATGTGATAAAGCGTTGTTGCACCGTTGCACGTTCAATAGCGGTCACCGATGCTGCACCACGGGACAACAACTCGAAAGAAATCGCGCCGGTGCCGGCAAACAAGTCAAGCGCGACAATTCCGTCAAAGTCAACGATGCCACCCAACACGTTGAACAAACTCTCGCGCGCCATGTCGGTTGTCGGACGCGCTGTGATATTGTGAGGAACTTCAAAGCGTCGACGACCGTATTTTCCTGATATTATTCGCATAAACTTAACAAGGTCAATTCGGTGGGGGCATTCATCACGTCTTTTCCAAGCCGTAATGCCGCGGCGGGGAAAATTGAAGGCATTACATACTTGACATAGTCACTGAGCCCACGTACAAGCAAGGCTCGATGTTCACGATTTCCCACAAGTTGTATTTCATCATGATGCTGATCGAGTCCGAGGCTTTCCCAAGCATGAAGGGCAAAATACACCGCATCGTTAATGTCGGTGAACTTAAACGTATTTGCCGCGAGCAACTCTCCACGGCTATACACTATCATGTCCATAGCACCGGCACGCATACACAGGAACATACGCGAGATGTCGCTACCGACATTCAATCGATGAAAATGCTCACACAGGGGATAAAGGTGGTAGTAAACGTCGGGCAGATTGAACGTGCGACCCAAGAAACCCGGCATGCCTTGCGGAACGTGCCATGCCAAGACCTTGTCACACTGTGGCAGATGACATGTCATCGCCTCGCATTGCGGTTGCGCACCATAGGCAATCTCAAGTAAGCGTGTGGCATCATCATCAGTAGTGTCGCCCGGCAACACAAGGAAATGAGGTGCATCAAACAGCACCCTCACCTTGCCGTAGTCGTCGAGTAACAACGGAGTGTCATAAACAGCATTCTCAACCGCTCGCAACGCGTCACCACCGGCATTATCAGGCACCACATGACCCAACCTTAGGGTACCGCGCTCTACCGTGCTATATAGCATGTAATCAATAGCATCAACTCCAAGCCTAAGCAGGAGCGTCCACAACTCGGGAGATTTAACGTTACTCATGATAAGTCAGAATTTTGCAGCGAGGCGCACGTTCACTTGGCGACGCGTCAAATAGTTAGGAACAGCATACTGAATATTATTCACATCGGTAACCCAGTAGTAACTGCTCACATTACTGATGTCAAACAAATTGAAAACATCGATTCCCAAGGACAACGCCTTGAAGTGACTCAAGAAACCCGATGTCGGTCGACTGTCCTTGGTGATGAAATCGTAGGTCAAGCCGATGTCGGCACGCTTGTATGCCGGCTGGCGGAAGTAGGTCTGTGCCCTCGTCATGCGCGGTGCCGTCGTGGGCAGGCCGTCGCTGAAGATGGCTCGTAACGAGAAACGCAGGCGAGGCAACTTGGGCAAGTAGTCGGTAAAAAACAGTGCGAATGAATAACGTTGGTCGGTGGGGCGAGGTACTTTCACACCGTCAATGTCCTCTTGAGTTTTCATCAGCGAGAAACTCAACCACGAGTCAGTGCCGTCAACAAACTGTCCGAACAATTTCATGTCAAGCCCCATAGCATAGCCCTTGCTGTCGTTAAATCCGCTGTAAACGATCTTGAGATTATCCACCTCGTAGGGTATGAGATTTGCCAGGTTCTTGTAATATGCCTCAGCCGAAAAACGGAACGGACGATTAAGGGCACGAAATGTATAATCGGCACCGAGTATTGCCTGTATCGAACGCTGGCTCTTGATAGCCTTGTTCAAAGCAATGTAAGCGTTTCCGTCGGCATCGGTTTGCTCATATCGATATTCCTTATAGAATGGTGCTTGGTAATAGACACCGCCTGCAAGGCGAAAAGTCCAGTTCGGGTGAGCGATGGGTACGAAGCCGACACTCCCGCGGGGCGACACCAACGTTTCGCCGTTGAAATTCCAATGAGACAACCTCACTCCCAGATTGATATTCCACAATCCCGCATCACTGCTCACTCGATAAGTATCCTGCACGAATGCCATGAAACGTGTTGATTTGAGGTCATTCTCCGAGCCGAGATTATATATGACACTCACGAGGTCGGGCACTCGCGGTAACGAATAACCCGCCGAGTCACGCCATTGCCACTCGCGCGACCGGTCATAGACGCTCTCACGACGCATCGACACGCCGTAGCCCAAATTGTGTCCCGACAGCCCTGTCGTGCCCTTGAGGCTGAAGTCATATACGTTAAACTTCAAGCGATTGCGCGCATGTTCATGGTACTTACCGACACCCAACTCGCCGCCTACGCCATCGGCACCGGCTTCGTCAAGCCAATACTCGCCATGAACGTCGTAACTGACAAGTTCGTCACTGCGATAACCGCTCGCTTGTAACGACAACGTCGTACTGCCGCCCACAAGGTAACTTGCAGTCAATGCACCGAAGTAGGTTTGGAATTTATCCTTCTCATGACCGTCGAAGTAGACAGTAAACGACTTGGCCGCCATGCTCGTTCCGAAACTTGTTTCACGATTTTTGGGAGTGAACCGATAATTATTCAACGAGATATTTCCGAGCAGGGCAACACGCAGTCGCTTGTTGGGCTTGAAGACGATGTGGGTTTGGTAGTCAAGGTATTGAGGGTCATACTCGCCCTTACTCTCGAGCGAGCCGAGCAAACTGCTGTTGCGCTTGTAACGCACACCGTGCAGTTGCGAGAACCCGGTCGTTCCTTGACCGATAGATAAACTGCCACCTTGCAGGCTCGCCGCCAACGAGGCTTCAAACGCTTCGGGGTCACGATAGGTAATGTCGAGCACACTCGACATCTTGTCACTGTACTCGGCATTAAAACCGCCTGTCGAGAATTGCACTCGCTGCACCATGTCGGGATTGATGATGCTCAACCCCTCTTGCTGACCGTTACTGATGAGTTGCGGGCGATAAACTTCGATGCCGTTGATATAGACGCTATTTTCATCGTAACTGCCACCACGCACCATATATTGACTGCTCATCTCGTTCTTGCTGCTGACACCGGCTTGGGTGGTCAACACCGCCTCCACGCTGCCGCCCGATGCATCGGGCGTGGTCGAGATGACGTCGATGTCTATACCCTGCATTGTGTTGGTCTGCTTGCGATAATCGGTAACCGTCACCCCTTCCAATTCCTGTTTTTTCTCATAGAGTTTGGGACTCAAGGTGATTGTACCCTGCGGCTTGACAAGTTGACGACGCACTGTGCTATAGCCTATCATGCTGAATTCGACCACAAGGGTGTCGGCTGCTGCCACCTTGAGTTCATACGTTCCTTTTTCACTCGTATTGGTACCGACGGCAGTTCCCACCACACGCACTGTGACAAACTCCAACGGGTTGCCGTTTTCATCGCTCACAACGCCCTTGAGGGTCACTTGAGCCACGGCGGCAAGCGAGCACATCATCACCAATAACAATGACAGTCGCCGCCACACGTTATATTTGATTAATCGGATTGGTTTCATAATAGTTTATAACGGCAAAGTCCCGGTATTTAGTGTTGAAAAATCAATTTAATCACAAAAAAACAGTGCAGGGCGGCTACCACAGCCACCCTGCACGCAAAAACAGGAAATAATATGTTAAGAAACTGCTATTCTCTTATCGGGACATTAATCCTCGGGATTATTGAGAATGTAAGCGAGAACGACGTTTGCATCAGCCGCGTTCACCTTGTCGTCGTTGTTCACGTCGTACTTCTTGTCACCGTCACCTTCGGGATGAGCAAGAATTTCGGCGATAATAACGTTAACATCGGCAGCGTTGACCTTGCCGTCATTGTTCACGTCCTCAGCAACCGAACCACTCTCAACCTCACCTTGGACTGCATGTACCTGCAAGCGACCGCCGGGGAAGTTGATATAGAACGTAGTCTCACGACCGGTGATGTCCTCGGGCAATGCTTCGGCACCCATGCATGCCAACACGACATAGGAGAACTCCTCCTCGCCGGTTTCCTCGTCGGTCTCGTACTGATCCTCGAACCACACGTTCAACCAACCGTCAATTGTGTAAGAGTTTGCACGTATGTCATACTCTGCCTCCTCGCCGGTTGAGGTCACGGGGTTGTAGAACTGGCTGCTGTCCTTGTTGGTGAAAATGCTCAAACCTTCCTCTACCGACACACCATCTTCGGTCGTGTGGGTACGGGTAACCTTGCCACCTTCAACAGGAATCTCAACCTCGCCGTCCTCGTCACTCCAGTTCCATTCCATGATAGGTTGCTCAATGTCGATGTAAATAGTCGGAGCCGTGTTACCTACCGAAGTCATGAAGAAGTTGTCCAACTCAATGATTTCGGGACGACCGTAGTAGCGACTTTGGGGGTTATCGTTAATAATAAACTCACCATCCTCATCGAGACTTACCATATATGCGATGTAACCATGACCCTCATCTTCACCGTTGCTTGCGATAGACATTGTGAACTTAGAGATATTCTCATGGTCGTAACCGCTCACCATCACGAAGATGTCACAATCGATGTCGGCAGGCTCCTCGTAATAGTAGCCACCCTCCTCATCATATTGTTGCATCGGGATAATCAAGATACCTTCCTCAAGCATCTCACCGCTCTCGTCAAGCATGTCGTTAAGGTTGGCAGAACCCTGGCAAATCAAATCACCCAACTCAATTGTTTCGTCGTTGCTCTCGTTGTGATTGATAACCTTGTAAACGCGTGCGGTGATGGTATAGTCGTCTTCGGCGAAGTCGTCAAAGAGTTGGAAACTATGGTACTGCACCATCACGTTGCGTAAAGCATAGCGATACTCGGGAGCCTCATAGAACACGCCCATTGCGTTCCACCCACTCCAGTTGCGACCGAACCAATAACCGCTGTTATCGTCATCGGCACCGGTGGCACCGGTAGCACCGGTGTAGGTCGTCGTGTTGTAGTAACCGCCTTGTGGGTCGGTGCTACCTGCAGCGAAACACTTGGGACTCATGCCATAGTATTCGTCACCCATACGGTTTGCAGGATCAAGAGATGAGCAAATTCTACCATTGGTACGAGTCACCTCACCGGTCAAGTCGGAGTTGGCGTTCTTGTTGCGGTGCAACTGGTAGGTTGCTGTGCCACCGGCACCGGTTACTTCAAGCACCGGGGCTGTGGGCATCTCACCGTTAATGTAAGATGTCACCAAATCAATATCGTCTGACTCTCCGTCATCGAGATACATGCCGGGCAGGCCGTCCTCGGGGTCAATGGCAGTGGTTGAATAGTACTGGAATGTCCACTTGGCACTCGAAGCATCGGTAGACTGGTTCAAGAACGTGACATCACGCCATGTAGGGACCCAAATGTTGGGTGTGGTCCAATAACCCGAACCGTCTTGATCACAAACACCGTAGTACGAACCGTTGGGGCGAGCATAGAATGCCGTGGGAACAGCCTCGGCACGAGCGGCACGGCGAGCGGCAATCACGTCCTCGCTTGCCATTGAAGCCTGGAGAACAACATTGGTAGCCTTGGTCTTCTCGACATCAACGGGCATCGGTTGTTCGCCTTGTTGGCGTGCAATTTGCGCGCGCGACAACTCTTGAGCAGAGGCGGTCAGCGCGAGTGCTGCAACTGAAAGAAGTAACAATCTTTTCATATTGACCTATTTAAAGTTAATAAAAATAAATACTTTCTTATTGAATTTTGGATTATGAACAATTTAAGCGACCATGCAAGCCGTCACCTCAAGGAGGAAACGACTTGCACGGTTAAAGATTTCATTTGACAGCGTCAACGATGAAGTAACCGCTGTCACCACCCGACAATGTCAAGGTAGTAGGTGCCAAACGCGACTCGGCTGATGCCGTCAAGTTGGTAGCAGCGAGCATTTCAAGCAGAGCACCCACTTGAGGCACATTGGTGACATAGGTGGTTGCCGCGGCGTTGTAACCGTCAAAGACGAGCGACACCGAACCGTCGGCATTGACTGTAGGCTGATAGTAGAAGTCCATCTTGAACGTTCCGCCACGACGACGGCGCACATTGGCCTCCATCGTGAAGAAATAGTCGGTTATCTCGCCCGTTGACGAATCGCGCGTGACATGGTCGAGCATGAAGTCTATCGTTTGAACTATACTGCCGTCACGGTCAAGCATGCCGGTTGAGAATGCGGCAATTGCTTCGGCAAGGGCACCCTCACCCTTGTCCAAATTGATGCGCCACTTGATACCGGGGCTTGCAAACACCTTGCCCAAAGCATCGGCAGCAATTCGAGTAACACCGTCCTCACGACACAATAACGAACCGTCATCTTGCAACACGAAAGTTTGCACCTTGTAAACGTCGGCGATGTCGGGCTCGTGTGTCGCCTCGGGATTTTCTTTCCAGTAAGCCTCGTATGCCTGACGTGCCTCGTAGGTACCGTAGAGCGTAATGGGGTTCATGAAGCGCAATCCGGCAGGCGTGAGTATTGCGTTGTGCGACTCGACGAAACTGATCCAATCGGCATCTTGATCCTTGGTGCGCGTTTCGTTAGCCTCGGGAGCCATGCTCATGATGAGCGAGGCACCGTCTTGAGTCAAGTAACGGGCACCGTTCGGCAAGGTGATGAACACCTCGGGGATAAGTGAAGAGAAGAACTTGCTTGACAAACCTATCACCTCATCAAGATAAGCACGATCTTCGACACCGACATCAAGACGAGTCATTAAGATGTCAATTTTGTGCTTCTTGCCGGTCATGTAAAGTGTATCTCCACTATACTTCATCAAGGAGAACTCATAGTCACCCAGGTGACCTTCACCCGCCTCACTGGCATCGGTGTCGGGTATATCCTCGGGATTGGAGAACAAGTGGAACACCTTGTTATAGGAATTGAAAGTTAATGTCGGACCGTTGTCGACAATTACTTCCCAAAGCGAACGTTCCTCTCCGTAGCCCGGTGTTGTAGCCTCGATATTGCTCAACTTGGCAATGTACTTGTTTTCACCGGCAATCATCACCGAACCGTCCTTGTCAAAGGTCATCACATAGACGTAACCCGGTTCGTCACTATTGGTGAAATACTCCATCTGCCACTTACCACCGTCGGCAACGAGCAAATCAGTGTACATTTTTTGCGCTTTTGCGGTACGCTCGGCTGCACTCTCATCAAACACGTCATCGACCTCGGGGGTACACGACATTAACGAGAAACCGGCAAGCAACATCAGTGCAGATATATTAAAAATCTTCTTCATTGTGTTTCGTAGTTTAATGTGTTGAACAATCGATAAGTGAACACATTACCGGATATCGGTCACCCAGCGACGCAACTCGTCGATGTCGTAAGCCGCCTGGCGCTTTTGTACCTCGGCACGCAAAGCATCAAGGTCGACACCCCACTCGTCGCGCAGCCATGTACGCATAATCTCAACTTTCTGGTTGATTGCAGCCACACCGTCAATGCCGTCCTCGTCAATGACCTGGTAAGCAACGATGCGATTACCGTTAGTGTCACGGTTGCGACCGTAGTAGTAGGTAACATTACCTTGCTCGTCTTCCTCACTCGCGATTTGGCTGTCGACAAGGTAGGCGACATTCTCGTCACCCGCCTCGTTGTTGCGATAATAGTACCAGCAATAGTAGGTCGCGTTGGGGTCGTCGGCACTGCTAGGCGACTTCCAACCGCGACTTGCCTGGTCAAGAATATAAGCCCACTGCTCATCGGTCTTGACAATATAGTTGGCCATAGTCTCGGCGAAGTCCTCACGATAGGCGCTGCTGGCATAGTTAGACACGAAGCCTAACGATGCGCACACGCCTTCTTGACGATCCTGCCAGTTGCTACCGTCGTAGTGACCCACCGAAATTGTGTTGAACACCGACGGATAAGTCTTGGTCTGGTGCAAGATGTGGCAGAACTCGTGGTGCATTGTCTTGAAGTAATACTCGTTCATCTGGTTGAAGTCGTTGATGTTCATCGCGTTGACACGGAACAACGACACCTTGATGCCACCCTCGGCAAGACCCAACACCATCGAACCGCTGTTAACGTTGTAGGCGGGCGAGCCTATCAAGTGGATAATGCGCGGACCGTACTGCTTGAGGAAGTCGCTGTTGACAACATCTTTATACACGTCAAACCACAGGTGCTTGGTGAGCACTGCCATGTCAATCGAGTTGGCATAGGTTGCGGGCACGAGGTTATAGTTCATGTCGGCACCCACGTCCTCCATCTTGTAACGGAACTCGAGATTGTACACTTGCAGGTAGTTTTCCTTGAGGAACTTGTCCAACTGGTAGGTGTAAGAGTTGGGGTCAAGCACATCTTCCTCATCGGGGAAAATCGTGGGTCCCAACTTGGCCTCCTTACAACCGCTCAACGACATTGCCATGACAGCAATCGCGAGTGCTGCGAATATATATGACTTGAATGACTTCATAGGATTGAAATTCATTAGTTGTTATACATTAGTCGGTTATCACCTCAAGGTCGCCCTTGACGACTTGCGGGTTATCATTCTTGGTGTTAAGACGACGAGTTTGCTCAAGACCGGCGGCAATAACCTCATAAGGAATTTGAATTGCGTAACGCGGGTCGAGAGTTTGCAGCGTGTCGGTGTCACCGACGTTGCGTCCGTAGGCGTGACCGATTTTGAGACCGAAACGCTTGATCTCAAACCAGCGTTGACCGGTGTGCACTTGCTCCACGCGGCGCAAGTGTTGACAAGCCTGCACGTAAGCCTTGTTGGCATCGGTGAGAGGATAGGGACAACCGGGGAACACCTCATCGATGTGAATCTCCTTGACGATACCGAAACCGTCCTTGTCGCTCGCATAGAACTTCTCGATGTTGGTACCGTTCATTGCTATCATGCTACTCGTACTTGACACACCGTCCTTGCGTGCATCGTCCCAAATCTTGAGGTCGGCGACACAACCCTCGAGATCACCCATGAAGGCCTTTGCCTCGGCACGGTCGAGCAACAACTGCTCAGTGGTAAACTCGGCACGCACCATGTGGCAGTAGCCGATACCCTGAATTTTATCGGTGTACTCAAACTGCTCGCTGCAGTTACCGGCAAAGTAGGTGCCGTAGTCCTGACCGCCTGCCGTACCGCACACGCCGTTGAAACACGGGTGCATCGAGAACGTCTCGTTGGTGCTGGTGCGACGCCAACGGCAATTCTCCCAAGTCACTCCGGGACCCTCGATAGTTGCACGTTTTGCCTTGCGGTTGCAAGCATAACGACCGCTGCTGACGAAGCGACGCCACCATGTACTGTATGACGAGATTGTCATGAACACATTACTGCGAGCCATCGATGTGTAATAACGACCGAGGTCGCTGATGTAGTACAATGACGAGGAGTTGCCCCACAAGGTGCTCACCATCGTGGCGGGGTCGGTGCCGTTGAATGCCGCGTCGGCATACTCGATCACCTTGGGATAGTCACGAAGAATGAGATAGAAACGGGCGGCAAAAGCGTTGGCGGCGGCACGATTGAAGTGATACTTGGGCACCTCGTAAATACCGTCGTTAATCAACGGTAAGCCGGCGAGCATATCCTTCTCGATGTTTTGGTAGACTTCGGTTACTGTACCACGCTCGTAATGAGGTTTCACCGTTGTCTCGGGGTGGGTCATGTAAGGTATACCCTGGTCGGCACTGCTGAGGTTCTCACCACGATAGGGCATACAAAACACTTGAGCAAGAATGAAGTGGTGGAACGCGCGTATCATGAGAGCCTCGCCCTTGACTGCAGCGAATGTCTCCTTGTCGGTCGACACGAGAGCATCGTACTCGCCGTTACCCTCCATCTCCTCGACACGCTCAAGCACGGCGTTGGCAACCGCGATAGCGCGATAGCAACCTTCCCACACTCCCGACGGGGTGTCGCTACCGTCGCCTAACTTGACGTCCTGCCAACGATAGACCTCCTCATCGGTCGCACTGTAAGTCGAGCGATTATAACGTATAAAACCCACCTCGGTGCTGTTGTTGTCAATCACATTGTCGCTCGAGAGTTCGCCGACGAGAGCGTAACTGTAAGGCATATAACCGTCGACCAACAACTCGCGCATCTGCTCAACCGTCTTAATTTCAACGCGAGTGTCAGGCACTGTCTCAAGGAAGTCCTTGCATGAGCCCAGACCAAGCAACATCAATGCGGCTGCAACTACTGTATATCTTGATTTAAATGCAATCATCTTCTTGTGATTTAAGTCGTTATACATACCATCCATTAGAGACCGAAACGCAAGGTGAACGTGATCTGCTTGGGCGTGGGGCTTGCCACACCACCACTGTTGAAGAATTCGGGATCCTGACCGTTCAACTTCTTGTCGCTATAGAGCAGACACAAGTTGGTAGCGGCAAGTTTTACCGATGCCGATGACAACTTGAGGTGCTTGATGAACGTCTCGGGCAAGTCGTAGGTAAGAGCAACTTCCTTGAGACGAATGAAACCGCCGTTAGCAATGCGTACAGTGCTGTAGTTGTAAGCGTTGTAAGCACGGCTGAGGTAGATGTTGTCGTATACTTGACGGCGCGAAGCAATCACGGGCACGTCGGTGTAAGCCTCGTCACCGGGCATCACCCAACGGTTCTTGAACTCCTTGGGCATTGCACCGAGGTCGCTGTAGGCACGCGAGAAATCGGGCGACAAGCGCAACTTGTTACCGAACGAGTAGGTCATAAACACGTTCAAGTGCAGACCCTTCCACGAGAAGTTGTTACCGAAACCGCCGGTGTACAACGGATCCACGGGACCCTCGTACTTGAGGAAGTCCAATTTCTCGTATTCCTGGAAGTTAATATCGCTCGTGGTAACCTCACCATCCTCGTTGATGATTTGGGGAATACCGTACTGATCGAGTCCGACGAAGGGAATTGAGAAGATGGCGCGCACAGGATAACCCTCCAAGGGGAAACCGGTACCCGGCACGAGATCGATAACGCGCGAACGGGAATCCAACTTGGTAATCTTGTTCTTGGCAAAAGCAAACGTGAAGTCGGTTGTCCACTCGAAGCCACCGGTGTAAGACTCAATATTCTTGGTTGTCAAGGTGAACTCCACACCGTGTGAAGCCAACTCGGCAACGTTAGCATACTTGCTGGTGATACCGCCGACACCCTCGGTCTTGATGCGACCTATCAAGTCGTAGTTATTACGCTTGTACCAGTCAAACTCGAGGTTGATGCGATTGTTGTAGAAACCGAGGTCGACACCGATGTCCAACTCGTGCTTCTTCTCATAGGTCAACTCGCTGTTGGCGAGTCCGCTAAGGCTCAAGCCCATTTCCATAGCGTCGGTTTCCTGACGCCACGGGCGCTCGGGATAATACAATGCCTCGGCTGTAGCGAGCGACATGGGACCGCTCTCGCCGGTGAGCGAGTAACTGGCACGCACCTTGGCGTAAGTCCAAATACCCTTCTCTTTCAAGGCACTCTTGTTGAAGAACGATTCTTCACTGAGGTTCCAACCTGCCGAAACGTTCCATGTGGGGAGCCAACGGCTTTGGCTTGTCTTGCCCATCAAGTTACTGCCTTCATAACGGAAAGTGCCGTTGAGAATGTAACGTCCCTTGAAAGCGTAGTTGGCGTTTGCAAAATATGCCATGTTACGGCGGTGGGTCTTACTGTTGCTATAGTAAGCGCCGTTTTCCTCTTGCAACTGCTTGAAATAGTGCCAGTCGATGAACGGCAACATACCATTCTCGTACACCACGCCTACGGCATCAAACGCTTGTGCGAAACGGTCGATACGAGTTGCCTCCATACCGGCAAACAAGTTCATCACGTGGTCGGAGCCGAACGAGCGACGATACTGAGCCGTGCCACGGAAGTCATACTGCGAAATATTATTCTTGTTCAAGAACATGAAACCGCCCTTGGGCAACACGCTCTCGGCTGTCGCGTTGGCGACATCGGGGTCGGTGTACAGGTAGGTATTGCTTGAACGGATTAACGCGTCATCAGGTATTGCACCGGCACGGTAAGCCATTGCTTGGTTACTGTTGTCGAGCACGTAGTGATTGCGCTCACTGCTGCTGTAACGATAACTGCCCAACAAGTTAATCTCGAGCGATTGCACGTTGTTGGAGAAGGGTTTGATTTGCAACTCGCCCTGGAACTTGACATCAAGCACGTCGATGTCAATATAGTTATTCTCCAACTCATGGAAGATGTTGAAGTCGGTGTAGTTGCGACGATAGTAAGCATTGGGGTCAAGCGTGCGGCTCGTGTTCAACGCGAAACTATAGGGGTTGATGTCGAAGTCGCGACGGAACTCACCGCTCACCACATCAACGTCCTGGCTGAGGGTTCCGGGAGCCTTTTGCTTGCGATAACTGTCGCTGTTGAGAATTTTGACACGAACCTTGTCGGTCAACTGATAGATAGCGTTACTGTTGAAGGTGTAACGCTCCACACGACTGCTCTTGTACCAACCCGGATCGTTGAGGATTGACACCGAACTGTAGAACTGACCCTTATCGGTACCGCCACTGATGCTCACAGCGTGGTTTTGCATGATGTTGTCGTTGAACAACAAGTCAAACCAGTCGGTGTTGCGCATCTCAGCCTCGCGCAAGTAGGCATTACGAGCGGCAACGGTATTGTCGAGACCGTACTTGCCGGTCACGGGATCGTAGGTGTCAATGAGATTATACATGCTGCCGTAAATACCGGTTTCGGAACCGTTGGCGAGGCTGGCAAACTCCAACCAACCCTTTTGCTCCATTTCCTTGTAAATACCCATCTGCTCTTGGGAGTTACAGATGTTATACTCGCTGTAACGAGGTTTGAGGCGATAGGTAAACTCGCCGGTATAGTTGATTTGTGCATGTCCCTTGCGACCCTGCTTGGTCGTGATGACAATCACACCGGCGTTAGCCTTGGCACCATAGATACTGGTTGCCGAACCGTCCTTAAGGATTTGGAAACTCTCGATGTCATCGGCATTCAAACCTGCCACAGCACTTGCAATAAGTGTCGTTGCATCACCCGACGACAGGTCATCGGCACTAATCTCGACGTTATCCTCGAGAATGACACCATCAACTACCCACAATGGGCGCGAGTTACCGTAGATAGACGTTGCACCGCGCACACGGATTTTGGGAGCGGTACCGAAAGTTCCGCTCACGTTCTGCACACTCACACCCGCGGCGCGTCCCTCGAGACCACGACTCACATCGGCAATACCCGACAACTTAGCCTTGTCGGCATTGAGCGTGCTGGTTGCTCCGGTAAACAAGCGTTTGTCAACGTTCTGATAACCGGTCACGACGACCTCATCAAGGGTGGTGCCGGCACTCTTAAGCACAATCGTCAACGGCTCGGTCGAGGCAGCGACCTCGGCGTCCTTACAGCCCACATAGGTAATCAGCAATGTTGACTTGGCAGGCACCGTGATGGTGAACGAGCCCTCAACATCGGTTGTCGTGCCGTTGGTGAGTTTGTTCTTTTGTCTCACCGAGGCACCGATCACCGGTTCGTTCTCCTCGTCGAGCACGACACCCGTCACCTTAATCTGGGCTGACGAGACAAGCGTGCCCAATAGGACAACAACAAGCAATAGTAACTTTTTAAGACTCATAAGCAATTATAATTATTTATTATTTTTCTTATCGCGGTTTTTCCTTGTCATTAACAAACAAAACACACTAACGCCACGCGTCACCATTCGCACCCGTGCAGGACGAGAATGACGGCACAACGGCTCACAGTGAATGTTTTAAGGCAAGGAAAAAGCAGTTCCTTAAACTAAATTCGTCAGATATCGGGCAAAATTAGTAAAAAATTCATTAAAATACACTATTAATTGTGTAAAAATTGCACTTTGAGCAAAAAAAATGTAACAATTTAGAATTTTACCCTACTACATTACACAAATTCACCTCCTCGCGCCGACATTGCGACACGAGGAGGTGAACGTTAATTATCAAGACCGGTTTCCGACAAGGGAGCAGAAGCGGAATACACTCAACTCAACGATTATCTATACACTACAGTGCCGAGATTTTCACCGCGCATCACACGAGCGAGGTTTCCGGGCACGTCCATGTTGAAAACGTGTATGGGCAAACCGTTGTCACGACACATAACAATGGCAGACAAATCCATCACTTTGAGTCCTCGTGCCAATACCTCGTCGTAACTGATGCGGTCGAACTTCACTGCCGTGGGGTCTTTCTCGGGGTCGGCAGTATAGATGCCATCAACACGCGTCCCCTTGAGCATCACATCAGCCTCCACCTCAATGCCACGCAGTGAGGAACCGGTATCGGTAGTAAAGTAGGGACTGCCTGTTCCGCAAGAGAGAATAACCACCTTGCCACTTTCCATCGCTTCGATAGCGCGCCACTTGCTGTAATGCTCGCCTATGGGGTGCATATCTATTGCTGTCAACACGCGCGTGGCTTGTCCGGCTGCCTCGAGAGCACTGCTGAGTGCCAACGAATTAATCACCGTTGCGAGCATGCCCATCTGGTCACCCTTGACGCGGTCGAAGCCACGAGAAGCACCCTGTAGACCTCGAAAAATGTTACCGCCACCGATTACTATTGCAACTTGCACACCGGCTTGAACAAGTTCCTTAACTTGCGAGGCATATTGGTTGAGACGCTCCATGTCAATACCATGACCGGCGCCGGCTGCCAGCGACTCACCGCTCAACTTGAGCAACACGCGCTTGTAAATCATTTTATCCATCGTTGTTGTCAATTTTAGGTTAGGCTATAAGAAACATCGGTTTATTTATTACGACATCAGGCATCGGTTGCAAGACCAATGCCTGATGTCGTAATGTATTGTCCTCTCACTTTGATGCGGCCAACGCGTTGGCACGCTCAATGTACTTGTCAATGTTGATGTTGTTTTGCTGCGCGTAACCGAGGAACTTATCCTTTATCGTTCGGTAAGCGGCAGCCTCGTCGACATACTTGCCTTGCTCGTGCAGCACAGTTGCCTTCTTCAACAGGAACAAAGGGGTGTACAACTCATTGTTGTCGCTCAAATCGACGGCCTTGTTGAATGCCGCGAGAGCCTTGTCGTATTGCTTGAGGTTGACGTAGCAGTCACCGAGCAGGGACTGTGATGCCGGACCGATGAGATTGCCGGCGGGGTCGTAATTCTCAAGGTACTTGACCGCGTCCTCATACTTACCCCTGTCGTAGAGCATGATAGCGGCATTGAGGTTGGCACGGTTGGCAGCATCGTTGCTATAGCGGTCGGCAACGGTTTGATAGTCAAGAAGAGCCTTGGCGGTGTCACCCTGCATCAACGCGAGATCGGCCATCGAGATGTCCTCCTTAGCCTTGGCGATGTTCGGGTTGCGCACCAAGTAAACGTAACCTGCCGCAAGAAGCACCACGGCAACAATCGCTGCGAGGGCATAGGTAATATATTTCTTGTTGTCCTCAACGCGTTGTGCTGCGCTGGTCATTTGCTCGTTCACCTCCTCAATGGTGGTGCGGGAACTACCGTTTTGTTTTTTTGCCATAATTTATCTAAGTCTTTAATAATTACACTGTTAAAGTGGACACATCAGATGATATGCCCGTAACGGCTTGCAAAATTACTCATTTTTGTCGAAAAAACAAATAATTTAAAACGAAACCACATTTTTTGTCATTCCGGAGTTTAGAGAGAAATAAAACGCCACAGCGGTCAAGCAAAAGTGCCGTTAACGTCCTTGACCTGTCAACTCGCCGATGCTGGTATTAAGATTGAACATGAACGTTGTTGCGCCACTGTGGGGTTGAGCAAATGCCGCACCCACCGCGAACGCCTTGACCTTAATGCCGGCACCGATGCTGAAACCCGACAGCAACGAGCGCTTGTAGGTGCTCATATCGGTACGGGTGCGATAGTTGTATCCGATGCCGATGTACATATTCTCAACCGGTAAGACCTCGACACCGAACACGAGATGGCGCAACAAGTTACTGCCGAATTTGTCTCGCTCAATCAACTCACTGCTGACATTATCCTTATCAGCCGGCTTATAGTAGGGCAAGTGCCAATGACGCAAGCCGTAAACTGTCATGCCGAAACGCAGCGGGAAAGACTTGAGCATTTTGGTAAAGCCCACTTGCACGTCCCACGGCAACTTGTCACTGCGATTATCAAACTTCTTGACCTGACCGCCGAGGTTTTTCACCACCAACCCCACCGAAAATTCGGTCGACGGGTCATAGTAGTTCACACCGAGGTCTGCCGCAATGGCTCCTGCGCTATACACATCGTACTTGGACGAAATATACTTCAAAGTGATGCCACCGCGCCACTTTTCAAAGATATCATGACTGTAGGTGAGGCTGATGGCAAGGTCACGCGCGCTGAAGTCTCCCGTCACAACACCGGTAGCATCGGTTTGGGTAATCGAGCCGTAACCGTAGTACTGTATCCCGCCGCCGATGGCACTGTGCTCGGTGAGACCTTGACCGTAACGTGCACCCATAAAATTGGTGGAGCCGATGTATTTCATGTAACTCAATCCCACTTGATGGTCGAACTCCGGACCCAACAATGAGGGATTTTGCTCAACGAGGTTAACATCGTCGTCAATGAGCGACACGTTGTGACCGCCCAGGGCGTACACGTGGCTCGACGGTGACACATTGAGGAAGTTATAGGCATTGTTGTTGTCTTGAGCCACCATGGCGGTGTTCACAAGCAGCATAGCCGTCAATACTGATATTGTCGATTGTCGCATAGTGATGCTTGACTTGTTGGCATTAAACATTATAGATTATAACGACATATACCCCTTGATTAGTATTTTACAACACAATAAAAAGTTGTGCACACTGTCACAAATCATCATGACAAAGGCACAACCGTCGTTTGAAAAAGAAATCGCAGTGAGCGACCTGTCATCATTGCTCACTGCGACCTTACTCAGCAACCCACAGTCAGAGTGGTGTAGAAACGTCCGTTGTCGATATAGTAGGCAAGTGTAATATAACCTGTTGCGCTACCACCCCACCAAGTGACCGAGGCTTCAAATCCGGCGCGTGACTGCGAGACGGGAGTGCCGTAGGTGTAACACAAGTCGCGGTACACGCTGTTGTAGCGAGAGCGGTCGCTGAAAGCGGTGGAGAAGAAAAATTGAGCGTTATCCAAGCGGTTGCAGTTGTCGTAACCCAACATCACATCGGTCCAAAGAGTTCCCAGCATCGAGACATCGCGCAAGTAGATTGTTCCGCCATACCAGCCGTCAATGTGGTATCCGTTGGTATAGAGATAATCGAGACCGCTGCTGTAGTACGAGCCGAAACGCAGTCCGAGTATTCTGTCTATCACGGGAGCACCTGCCATGGGACGATAGGCTGAGGGCATCACGGGGCGATAGGCATTGTGAACAACGGGGCGATATTCGCGTGCGGGAGGTGCCATGGGACGGCTCCAATCGTGCTTGCGGTCACCGTTTTTGTTGCCGCCGGGAATGGTTACTGCGGGCTTGGGGATAGCGTGGGTGTTGCCGCTGTGAGCAGTAGAACTGCCGTGGGTGTTGCCACCACCTTGCATCGTGCCGCCACCGCGAGTAGTACCACCGCTGTGACCTTGCATCGTGCCGCCACCGGAGCGGTTGCCCTCGGCATTGCCGCTATTCTTGCCCACGCCGGACACGTCCGGACGACGACTACCGACATTGTTGTTGCCATTAGTTGAGGCAACACTCGGACGCTGGCGACCCTGCATGGTCTGTGCGGTCAACTCGCTGCCGGTCATCAGCATACCCGCCATGAGCACGAGGCTCATCATCGAAGTGTAAACAGTTGCTTTCATGACGTTATCAATTTAAATGGTTCAACATTCTTGTTCGTTTGTTGTTTAGACAGCGACACGGACACGCGGTTTAACCGTGATTTGACCACGGTAGACCAACGAGCCCGCCAAACCGATGAATGTCACGAAAGTATCGACCGAACGCAACGGCACAACTGCCGATGCTCTCCTTTTTTGACTCTCACTCACATGTCACAAGGTCGCATTCACGCCGGCAATAAATTCCAGCATTTCGCTGCGACCGCGCCCGTCCTCACTGCTGGTCAGGAAGATGGGGGGCAACTCGGACCATGTCTTGAGTAGTTCTTGTTTATATGCCTCCACAGCTGTTGCACCGGCATTCACGCCCATCTTGTCCATCTTGGTAAACACGATGGCAAACGGCACCTCATTTTCTCCCAACCATTGCATGAACTCGAGGTCAATGCGTTGCGGTGCATGACGACTGTCGACGAGCACAAACAGACAAACCATTTGTTCGCGCCCCATAATGTAGCCACGTATCATGCGCGACAACTGTTCGCGGCTTTCCTTACCGCGACGGGCATAGCCGTAACCCGGCAAGTCGACGATGTACCACTTGTTGTTAATCAAGAAGTGGTTGATTAGCATCGTCTTGCCCGGTGTTGCCGATGTCTTGGCGAGTCCGCGACGACCGGTGAGCATATTGATGAGCGACGACTTGCCCACATTGCTGCGACCGATGAAGGCATACTCGGGTTTATCGCCGTCGGGACACCGCGTGTAGTCGGAGTTGCTGATTACAAACTCGGCAGTTGAGATATTCATTGTTGTTTCACTTTAGTTAATGAGAATAGTGTTACATGGTCTCAGGGATAGAGACAAACTTAAATAGGGTCGCCGCATCGGGCGACCCTATCGTGTGTCATCAATACGCTACAATCTCATTAGAGGTTGGGATTGACTTTGCTCCACTCGCTGATGGGGGGGACGATACCCAGTGTCACCAACTCGTCGCGCATCTTGCACAAGTGCTCATAACTGGCATCGAGTTTGGCATTCTCCTCGGGTGTGCCTTGCGGAATGTTGTAGTGAGCGCCCTCGGTATCAAGAGTGGTATCCATTGCCATCATGATGTGGTCGTACTTACCGCTGTGCACATAGGTACCCACGGGGTAACGGAACGGCTCGCCGCCCATTGCGGAGCGTATCATCTCGACCGACAGATAAGACGGGCTTTGGAACGAACTGCGACCACGCAACTTGATAATTGCGGCACCACCTTGTGTGACAGCGACCTTCATGTCTTCCCACTCTTGCTCGGGGAACGCCTCGGTGCCGATCAACTCGGTGAGGGGCTTGCCGGCGATCTTAACACGTGAGCCGAACACTGCCATTTGCTCACCATGACCACCGTAGGTTGCACAACCGGTAACCTCGCTTTGCATCACACCGAACTTCTTGGCAAGTGCACTTTGCAAGCGCGTTGAGTCAAGACCTGCGAGGGTCGTCACTTGACCGGGCTTGAGACCGCTATAGAGCAAGGTCACCAAACCGGTGAGGTCAGCCGGATTGAAGATAATAACAACGTGCTTCACGTCGGGGCAATATTGCTTGATGTTCTTGCCCAACCCCTCGGCGATCTCACAGTTACCCTTGAGCAAATCCTCGCGAGTCATGCCCTCCTTGCGGGGAGCACCGCCACTGCTGATGATATACTTGGCACCGGTGAAAGCCTCGGCAGCATCGGTGGTGGCTACGATTTTCACATCACCGAAACCGCTTTGACGCATCTCCTCGGCAACGCCTTCGGGCGAAAACACGTCGTACAAGCAAATCTCACTCGTCAAGCCCATCATCAAGGCAGTCTGCACCATGTTGGAACCAATCATGCCGGCAGCACCGACAATAGTCAACTTGTCATTTGTCAAAAAAGCCATAGTAATATTGTTGTTTAAAAGGTTGTTTTGTTTCTAAGTGCAAAGGTAATAAAACAAAATTTGCGTTGCAAATTTTAGGTGTTTTTCCTACCCCACCCCCATACAAGCGCAACAAACGAATTTTCAAGGTCGGGAGAGAACTCATTATCATTCAAGCGATGCCGAGGCTAATGTGAGGATAGAAATCCTGATGTCGTGTAGGGCGACTTTCAGTGCCGCAGCACATGCGACCAGTGTACTGCCGGTGGTAATCACATCATCGACAATTAACACATGTTTACCCTCGAGCGAGGTTACACAATCGGCAACGGCAGCGTAAGTGTCGGCGACATTGGCATGACGTTCAACAGCCGTTTTACGGGTTTGTGTTTCATGTCGGCGTGTGGCACACAAAGCCGGCACCACTTCAATGCCGGCAGCACGCCCGATACCGCGCGCGAGGTATTCGCTCTGATTGTAGCCTCGTTGAGCCAACTTGCGACGATGCAAAGGCACCGGCACCACCGCGTCAATGTCATCGAGCCACCCGCATTGCGACAATTCGTTACCGTATCGCTCGGTCAACCACTGCCCCATCAGTGGCATGTTACGATACTTGATGTCGTGCAAGATATTGGCATAGGGGTCACCGCGCCGGTAATAGAAGTATGCCGTTGCCCTTTCAATGAGTACTTTACCGCGAAACAGCATCTCCATGCGATTTTCATCGTGCAAGTGAAATCCCGTGACGGGCATTCGAGTCAGGCAATCGGGACAAATCCACTCGTGGGCATCGCCCAACACCTTGTCGCACACGGCGCATCGGCGTGGCATCCACACATCGGCTGTCGCTTGTAGCCATTGTTTAACAGCAGTCCACATCATCACAATCACCGTTATCGTTTAACAACTCGTTCACGAACCGGGACACGAGCGACACTTCATAGCCGCGACTCGCGCCGGCACGCAACAAGGCGGCGCGCTTCAATCGGGGTTCGCGACCATGAACCTCGCGAGCACGATGGGCAAGCAACACGCGCAACGTGCGCTCGTAGTCAGCGTTGTCTATCGTGGCGAGGGCGTTGTCAATCACGTTGTCGGCAAAGCCTTTCAATCGCAATGCATGAGAAATCTTGATGCGTCCCCAACCGTCTAAACGCACCTTGTCGTTGACGAAAGCCCCCACATAACGCTCATCGTCGATAAAGCCGTCGCCACGCAGACGGGACACGACGACATCGGCTTCATCATCAGCCATGCCCCAACGTGACATTGACACGCGCAGGTCGTGCTCGCAACACTCGCTTGTCGAGCATCGCGCCGCCAAGCGCGACAAAGCTTGATCGACCGTAATCTTTCTTGCACTGCTCATAACAGATAACCCGATTTCTTGAGACGCGACACGACTTGAGCACGCTGCGACACCGGCACCAACACGCGACAACCCTCGGCACGCACGACAAGATTGGCGAGCATCTCGTCGGTTGCAAACAACTGTAATAACTCCTCGTTATCGTCATTAATGCGATATATCTCGTAGTCAACATCATCGCTGATCAATGGAGAGCAAAACTTCAATACATCGTCAAAGAAAGACTTCCACAACGGTGGTAATGTCCGGCACACATAGGTTACAAAGCCGTCTATCATCGTGTTCACGTCCTTGGGCGTCTTGCAGTGGGCGAGCATTGTCGCACGATTGACCATATAACGAGACTCATCTATCTTGTCCGCCATCATCGCCAACACCGACACGAATGGCGACTTGCTGTCAAGAACAGTGACAATGAGGTGCTTATCATCTATTGCGAAGCCCTCACCCTTGCGTTTGAGTTCGGGCATCTCATAGGAACTCCTGATATTAAAGACATATTCGCCAAATGGTGTCAGACGCGCATAACGCACTCCGGCATAAGCGGGCGCATCGGCGCATTCACGACTCGCGTCGTCAATGAGCAGTTCCACGACCCCCATACATGCCAACATCGCCAGCATGGCGTGCCATGCCGGCTTCACCACGTCGGGAAGCACACGCGTATTAAGCACATACTCGTATGTCCCGCAAAGAATATCCGAGACCTCGTTATAGTTTGAAGTGACAAATGGGAACATCTGGTTCCATGCCCCACGCGTGAAGTCATGAATCACAAGTGGCATCAAGTCGGTCATCACGCTCACGTCAAGCCATGCACCCTTCTTGAAACAAGACATTAATGCCTTGGTAACGCAATTGAAAGGAGTAATGTCATGGACAGACGAGTTACCCACAAATACACGCTTGGAAAATTTATAGTCGGTGAAAAACGATTGGTAAAACCTGCTGTCAACCGCACAACCGGCACCAATAAACATTTTCATTGCTTCGGACATGCTGATTTGACGGTGGCGTATGTCAATTATGTAGTAAGGTAAGGCACATTGTATGAACGCCGTGGTGTATAGCGACAAGTCGGGTCGTTCATGAGGAAGCGTGTTGTTAAATATCGCCGGCATTTCTCCCGTCACCTGTTGTATGGCACGCAGCAGTGTGGCGGTCACCTTCTCGCCCTTGGGTAGTGCAATAATCTTGCGATTGATCATGTCGCAAAGAATGGCAAACTGTGACACCGCCACGGTTTCCATGTTGAAAAGCCTCAGACCGTCGCAAGGCTCATCGGTGTATATCGGGCGTAACCTGCCATGCAGCATCAACTCCAAATCTCGTGTCAGCGCGCACACTTGCTCCGCATCAAACCGCCACAACGTTCTTACAAGACTAGCGCTGACATATACTCCTGCAGCGACATGCGCATCAACTTCGGACGGATTAATCGCCGGTTTGTATGTGTTGCTGCCGGCACACAAGGCGGCCGCATCGTAGTATGACGTTGACACTATCTCTCTGAAGACACTTACCATATCCTCGTCGGCGTTAGGCAAGACATACTGCTCGAAGTTGTCGGGTTGATACACACAATGAAACACGATGGAGCGCAGCAGTTCGCCAATGTTATTGTCGGCGAGTTTACTACTCTCCTTAGTAGAGGGGCGATTAGATGTGTACTCAAAGCGGGCATAAATGGAATCGCCTTTGTATCGCGTGCGAACCTCGAAAATCACTATATTACCCGACACGAGATTTAATCCCGGAGCAATATAACGGTCAATGAATGCTTGGTGTAACTCCAGCAAATCATATTTGTGAAACCAATTGGTGGGAGGTCGCAGCTGCGTGCAGGGTTTCAAGGATATAACACGGGTCGGGTGCTTGACTGAACTTCGGATATACTTAAGGGTCATGGCAAATTTCAACTTAAGATAAAGTTAATATCTTCTTCGGTGAAACTCTTGATTGACGCGCTGTCGGCACCTATCATGCTGTTAAACAACTGCGACTTCATTTGTTGCAGTTGCAAGATTTTCTCTTCGATTGTGTCGGCTGTGATAACCGAGTAAGTAAGCACGCTATTATGCTGCCCGATGCGGTGCAATCGGTTAATAGCCTGTTCCTCGGCAGCCTTGTTCCACCATGGCTCGGCAATGATGACAACATCGGCAGCGGTGAGGTTTAAGCCCACTCCACCGGTCTTGAGTGTCATGAGCATCACCCGGCACAACGGGTCGTTTTGGAAACGCTCCACCACCGCTTGCCTGTCGCGCGTGCTACCCGTCATGGTGGCATAGTCAATACCCTCGGTAGTAAGTCGCTCGCCCAACAATTCGATACCGGCAATAAAATTGAAGAACACAACGACCTTGTGACCGCTTTGAGTCGCCTCAAACACGGTATCGGCAATCTGCTCTATCTTGGGCGAAACGACCGTGCCGTCCGACAGGCTCTCGGGCACTGATGCCACACGTCGCAACTCGCTGAGTGCTTGCAACATCGCCATTTGCGAACCCGCGACACCATTGGTGGCGATCGAGTCTTTCAACTGTCGGAGATAATAGGCACGACGTCGGTCATATAGAGCACGTTGTTCATCACTCATCTCGACCACGAGGGTTTGGTCGGTGCGCGCCGGCAACTCGGTGAGCACGTCGCGCTTGAGACGACGCAGCACAAACGGATAAATGCGACGACGCAACGACTCGGCAGCATCGTCATCACCATCGCGCTGTATCGGATAGGTGTAGTTGCTGTTGAAGTCTTCGAGCGTGCCGAACATGCCGGGGTTCAAGAAACGGAATAGCGAGTACAACTCGGTGAGGTTGTTCTCAATAGGCGTTCCGCTTAGGGCGAGACGGTGATCACCGTTGAGCAATACAGCAGCCTGACTGACACCGGCTGACACATTCTTGATGTTTTGTGACTCATCGAGAATGATGTAGTGGAAGTGTATGTCCTTGAGTTGCTCGATGTCGTTGCGCATCACGGCGTAGGTGGTCATGACGACATCGTTGTCGAGCGCGCCGGTGAGTTCGCGTCCTTGGCCGTAATAGGTCGCAACGCGCAGTTGGGGAGCAAATTTGGCAAACTCTTGTTGCCAATTGAATAACAACGTGCGTGGCATGACAATGAGCGACGGGCAGCCTGCAGCGGGATAAACGCGTGCCAACATCGAAATTGTCTGCACCGTTTTGCCCAATCCCATATCATCGGCGAGACAACCGCCTAATCCATTCTCGTACAGGTAGTTTATCCATTTGAGACCATTACGTTGATAATCACGCAACTTGACATTGACACCGGTCACCTTAATGCGATTGGTCGGCAAGTCATTAAACCCCCGATAAAAGTCGCGATGAGCCTTGAAAATCGCTCCCTCCAACTTCTCGCCTATGAGGAATTCAACCTCGGGCAAATCGAAAAAGGACACCTTCACCTTGCCGCCCTTATCGCTCGCCCGGCTGAAGATGCGTTGCAAGCGCTTGACCCACTTCTCATCAACAACAGCACGCGTGCCGTCACTCAATGAGATATAGTGATTTTTACCGTACTCGGCAAGGAAGTCCTTGATACTGATTTCGTAATCGTCAAGTTGAACGCTCGCCTCACCGTCGAGGTCAAGAAAATCAATACCGCTCGACAAATTCAGGCGTAGTCCGGGCTTGACAGGTTTGACCTTATACTTATTGAGGTTTTCAGCACCGATGATGCGATAACTCGTTGCAAGATCGGTCAGCGCACCGGTGATAAATTGCGATGCAACCTTTGCATTGACGATAAAAAAGCCCTTGCCGTCATGAAAAACACCTTTTTCACGACGACGACTACCCACAGCCTTGAACAGTCTTTCCTGAATGTCGCGGACGTGGTCGGCAACGGGAACGCGCGTGACCGGACGCAGTAATACCGTACCGTTGTCGGTCACCGATGCCACAGCTCCAAGGTCGTAACGCTCAATTGCCTCGGGTGATTGGTCAGGTAAAGTCGTGGTCACACGCATGTACAGGCTCAAGTCCTCATCGATTTTTTCAAAGACAATAGTGGGAATGGTGGCAAATTCCTTGTCGCTGCGCTGCAATAGATGACCGCTCCAATCGAGCGATACATTTTCAACAAAACTGAAGAAAATCGACAACAAGTCTTCTAATCTCGCAACCGGCACAGTGGTGACGAATAGAGGCAACATGTTAGCATTGGGACCCACCGAGGCAATCGGATAGATAGTATCGCCGTGCCAAATATAGTTTGAGCCGAGTGTCACGTAGTCATCAAGTGACTTATCGTTAACCCGGGCTCGCACCATGGTGCTTACCGTGCCGGCCGACGTGTCCTCGGTAACCGAGAGAGCCAATGACGCAACCGTCGTGCTCACCCCAATGTGACGCATCTCTTCATCGACGATGTTGTCACAACCCGCTAATGTAATTGCCAACTGAGCGTATTCGTCGAGATAAACCGTATTACCGGCATTTTTGTTACCCCACCGGATTGTTTGACTCAATTGGCGTTTAATGGCAAGCAACGAGCGCAGCGTGAGCATCACGTTACCCGAGAACAAGCGATAGTCGGGCATAGTGGGGCGACCATTAACATCAACGATGTCAATAGCAACATGAGAGCCATCTCGGGTGAGACAGAAGAAAACGGCACCCACGCTGATGTCGCGCGCCGCCGATGAGGCGTGTAACTGCTTGAACCGTGAAAAGAAATCTTCGGGCATCGGAAAATAGGGGATAAAATTGCGCAAGTCGGTCAACTTGCGCAATAATAGTTTATAAACTCATTCAAGTTAGGTGACAATAGCAATATAGGAGCCTGACATACAACGTATCAGCAATCAGAATTCGGCATTACCCGGAGTGCGGGGGAACGGTATCACGTCGCGAATGTTACTCATGCCGGTCACGAACAACACGAGACGTTCGAATCCCAAGCCGAACCCGCTATGGGGCACTGTGCCGAACTTGCGAGTGTCGAGATACCACCACATGTCCTTCATGGGAATATGACGACGTTCGATCTCGCTCATCAATTTGTCATAGTTCTCTTCACGCTCGCTGCCACCGATAATTTCACCTATCTGGGGGAACAGCACGTCCATGGCACGCACCGTCTTACCGTCTTCGTTTTGCTTCATGTAGAACGCCTTGATGTCGCGAGGATAATCGGTCAATATCACCGGGCGACCGAAGTGTTCCTCAACCAAGTATCGTTCATGCTCACTCTGCAAATCGACACCCCACTCCACGGGAAATTCAAATTTGCGCCCCGAGGTTTTGAGTATTTCAATACCCTCGGTGTAAGCCAAACGCACGAAAGGCTGCTGCAACACACCTTGCAGACGCTCGATGAGCGTGTTGTCGTACATCTTGTTCAAGAACTCGATGTCATCGTGACAGTGTTCGAGCGCGTAGCGTACACAGTATTTGATGAAGTCTTCGGCAAGATCCATGTTGTCGTGGATGTCGAAGAATGCCACTTCGGGCTCTATCATCCAAAACTCTGCCAAGTGACGTGGCGTGTTACTGTTTT
This sequence comes from uncultured Porphyromonadaceae bacterium, assembly GCA_937901905.1. Classification (GTDB taxonomy): domain Bacteria; phylum Bacteroidota; class Bacteroidia; order Bacteroidales; family Muribaculaceae; genus Sodaliphilus. Next base: position 41,523 of record CALDIF010000025.1, read on the forward strand.
CGGCACGGAAAGTGGGCCCGAAGGTGTAAATGGCACCCAACGCGGTTGCTCCCAACTCACCCTCCAACTGACCGCTCACCGTGAGACTCGTGTGCTTGCCGAAGAAGTCACGGCTGTAGTCCACGTGTCCGTCGTCGGTGCGAGGCAAGTCCTCGGGGTCGAGTGTGGTAACTTGGAACATGTCACCGGCACCCTCGGCATCACTTGCCGTGATGAGGGGCGTGTGCAGATAGAAGAAACCACGGTCGTTAAAGAACTTGTGGATAGCAAATGCCAAGTGGTGGCGAATGCGGAACACTGCGCCGAACGTATTGGTACGCATTCTCAAATGAGCCTTCTCGCGCAGGAACTCGAGGGTGTGACCCTTCTTCTGCATCGGGAATTCGTCGGGGTCAGCCGTGCCGAACACATGAATTGTATCGGCTTGCACCTCAACGCTTTGTCCCTTGCCCTGCGATGCGACCAGCGTGCCCGTCACATGAAGACTTGCACCGGTGGTAATGGGCTTTAATTGCTCGTCATCGAATTTTGCCAAATCGACAACGACCTGCAAGTTGTTGATGGTAGACCCGTCGTTGAGCGCAATAAATTGCACGTTCTTGTTGCCGCGACGCGTGCGCACCCAACCCATCACACTCACTGTTTGTCCCAACAACTCGGGTGCGTTAATATCAACGATTTTTATTCGTTCCATAATATTTGTGTATTGTGACGGGTGTTGCTCACTCGAACGAGCCTTGACGCAGGAAGTTGACTTCTTCTTGAGTCAGATAGCGCCAACGACCGCGAGCGAGGTTCTTCTTGGTGAGACCGGCAAAATAGACACGATCCAACTTCACCACATGATAACCGAGGTGCTCGAAGATGCGACGTACCACACGGTTGCGACCGCTGTGAATTTCGATACCCGCTTGCTTGCGATCGGTGGCATTGACGTAACTCACCGCGTCGGCATGAATGGGACCGTCGTCAAGTTCAACACCGTCGGCAATGTGTTGCATGTCCTCCTCGCTGATGGGTTTGTCGGTCCACACCTGATAAATTTTCTTCTTCACATACTTGGGGTGAGTCAACTTGCTGGCAAGATCACCGTCGTTGGTAAGCAAGAGCACGCCGGTTGTGTTGCGATCCAAACGACCGACAGGGTAGATGCGCTCCTCACATGCTCCCTTGACAAGATCCATCACAGTCTTGCGACCTCGCGGATCTTCACTTGTCGTGACACAGTCCTTGGGTTTGTTGAGCAACACGTAGCACTTGCGCTCACGGCTCACCACCTTGCCGTCATATTCAACCACATCTTGCGGAGAAATCTTGTAACCGAGTTCGGTAACGATGTTACCGTTTACCGTCACCACTCCCTTGACGATGAGTTCGTCAGCCTCACGACGCGAGCAAATGCCGGCATTGGCAAGAAACTTGTTCAAACGCATCTGAGTGTTGGGATCGGCAACAGGCTCTTCATACTCAATCTGCTTGGGACGGGGCGTAAATCTCATCTGTTGGTGCGGTGCCTTAGGACCTCCGTAACCGGGACGACCGGGCTTGCGGTAACCGCCCTGCTGACCGTAGCCCCCACGCGGTTGATAACCGCCTTGACCACGATCGTAGCCCGTACGCGGTTGGTATCCGTCTTGTTCGCGGTCATAGCCACCTTGAGAGCGGTCGTAGCCACCACGTGGTTGGTAACCGCCTTGTTGATAGCGAGGATTGTAACCGCGAGGCTGATAACCTCCTTGACGAGAATCTCCTTGTTGACCGTAACCGCGGGACTGGTAGCCACGAGGCTGGTAACCGCGCGGACGATAGCCCTGCTGTTGTTGTGTTTGGTCAATGTTCTCGCCTGCAACTTGTGCTCCATCGGCATCGACATCGGGCTGACGCTCCTGTCGGGGCTGATTATAACCCTGCTGATAACGGGGATTGTAACCGCCTTGTTGATAACGGGGATTGTAACCGCGAGACTGATAACCGCGAGGTTGATAACCGCGCGGCTGGTAACCGTCCCGGTTGTAACGGGGTTGATAACCACGAGGTTGATTGTTCTCTGCTTCACCCTCGGTAGCCTGAGACTGCTCGGACAGATAATCTACCTTCTCGTAGCGAGCGGTCTCGCCGGTGTCCTCACTCGGACGTGCCTCACTGATGCGAGGGCGCTTGGGTTTTCTTTCCATGTTCTCGTCCATAAACTTGTTGCAACTTGAAATTTTAAATTTTGATTAATAAAGATTAATAAAGGTTGATGTATTGTTGCCACTATGTTGCCGCCTCTCGGCTTCAACATGAGTGCTACCTAAACGCATCGACGCGCTTGAGCACTGCAAAGGTACTAATTTTAGTGCAAATAATCACTACGGTTAACTCTTTTTTTGTAATTTTGCGCAACACTATTTAGAGTTGTCTGTTATGAAACGATTTTTCATATATCTGCTGTTGTCGCTCGGACTCGCTGTTTCATCGGCACGCACTATGCGAGACTTCCTCGTCACCGAGCCCGGGAGCGTGTTCCTGTCAATATCGGTGGGCACGCGCATGGACATGATAGACTACTACGACGCGGGACGCATCGAGTGGCTGACCGGTTTGACCGGTGGCGAAGCCTCACTGCAGGTACTCACCGATGACTACTGTCGCGTGCAAACATCGGCGGTGCGCACCGTTGAAGCGCGCTTGCTCACCACGCGATGCGACACGGCAATTCTTGTTATAGAGACGGTAGGTCTGCCGATAGCCGACAGCCGCGTGACATGTTACGACAGTGCGTGGAAGCCCATCGACATCAAGCGAGTGATGAAATATCCACGCAATGACGATTGGTTCAAGCCCGGCACCGATGCCTCGACACGCGACAGCGTGGCACGAGCCGTCAGGTTCGTGCCGGTGAAGTGGACTTTCGAGGGCGAAAAACGCGATACACTCGTTGCCACGCCGCTACTGGCCGATTTTCACGCAGGTGAACAAGCAACGCAATCGTTGATGCGTCGTGCCATTCGCGACCGTCTCACATTCTCCATCAAGGGGAACAAAATAAAAACCGTCAAGTGAGACACCATGGAACGTCCCCGCTTATTTCCCGATGAACCTCAAGGCATTACCCTAAAAGAGTTCAACAGTCGCATTCGCGACGCGGTCAACAACGACGAACGCTTGAAAAACTGTTGGGTTAAGGCAGAAACGAGCGACTTGAGCGTGCGTCGCAACGGTCATTGTTACCTCGAGTTGGTGCAAAAGAGTGAAAACGGAAACATCGAAGCCCGCCTCGGCGCAGTGATTTGGTCAAGTGATTATCGGCTGTTGGCAAAGAAGTTCAAGGACGGGTGCGGTGTCGAACTCACCACCGGCATTGGGGTGCTGGTCAAGGTCAGTGCCAACTACCATGAAGCGTATGGCATCAAGGTGGTAATCAGCGACATTGACCCCACCTACAGCGAGGGTGACATGGCGCGCAAACGCCGTGAGATACTCGAACGGTTGAAACGCGAAGGCTTGATAGACCTCAACAAGCGACTGCCGTGGGAGCCTGTAGTACAACGCATTGCGGTAATTTCGGCACCCGGAGCCGCCGGCTATGGCGACTTCATGAACCAGTTGCAATCCAACGGGGCGGGAATTCGTTTCTACACGTGCTTGTTCCCCTCGCTCATGCAGGGCGAACGCACTCGCGAGAGCGTGCTTGCACAGATGAGACGCGTTTACACGAAAAAGGATTTATTCGACTGCCTCGTCATCATTAGGGGCGGAGGGTCGTCCAGTGACTTGAATTGCTTCGACGACTACGAGTTGGCGCGCGCAATAGCCATGTTTCCACTGCCGGTTATCGTGGGCATCGGACACGAACGCGACACGACCGTGCTCGATGATGTTGCATCACTGCGAGTCAAGACACCCACTGCCGCTGCCGAGTGGATTATCGCTCGCGCCGGCGATTTCATGACGCGACTGACAACACTCACAACGACACTGCAAGCCCTGGCAAGCGAGAAGGTTGCGGGCGGTAGGGAACATCTCACCTACTTGACGACCACAGTAACTGCCGGAGCAAGTAGCCGACTGAGCAACGCGAAACTGCGCTTGGAGGGACAAATAGCAACCATCGCTCCGGCAGTACACTCACTGATGGCGGCGGAGAAAACCCGAACAGGCTATATAATCAACCTCGTCAACAACGAGGTGAAACGGGTACTCGCAATGGAAAATATCAAGTTGGAAAGTTACGAATCCCGATTAGACATTCTCTCGCCCCGAAATGTGCTCAACCGCGGTTTTGCAATCGCTCGCGACAGCGAACACCGTTACATCACCGACATTGACGATGTGCATCAGGGTCAACACATCACAATACACCTGCGAGACGGACGATTTAGGGCACAGGTGACCGATGTCAAGTCAAATCACTGATTGTCACTGATGAATCTTATTTCCCATGAGAGAGGGAATAAAAGCATTGAGGCGGCATGGAGCATAAAATCCATGTCGCCTCAATATAGGTTATGATGTCACTTTAACGTGACAATATCAAGCATCAAACGTGCTCAAGAATGTAGGCGAGAATAACGTTGGCATCAGCCGCATTCACCTTGTCATCGCCGTTCACGTCGAACTTCTTGTCACCGTCACCATCGGGGTGAGCAAGAATTTCGGCGATTACAACGTTCACATCGGCAGCGTTGACGGTATCATCGTTGTTCACGTCGAGAACATTGCCCTCGGCAGCCTTGGCAATCACGACAGTGAGAGCATCAAGGTCAACAGTGACAGTGTAGTTACCTGCGGCAATACAGAATGCGATTGGAGTACCACTCTTGGTGAGCGACAACTCGGCATCAAAGTCGGTGTCGTCCAGGACGTAGTCGTTCTCCGAGCCCTTGACGTCAGCGGCACCGTAGCGCTTGCTTGCGATAGCGTCCCAGTCATCGTCAGCGGTAGCCAAAGCAGTGGCAAAACTGAAGTAACTCTTACCTTCCACGCTACCGGTAGCAACGAGCTCGGCAGTGAACTTCTTACCCTCAACAAGCGTCATGGGCACACCCTGGTTGGCATACCAACCGTCAACAGGAGCAACTTGACCCAAGATGTACAACTCGGGATCGGGCTCTTGACCGGCAGCGAAAGTCACGGTCATTGCGTTGAGGTCAACGGTGATGTCATAGAAACCGGCAGCCAACTCAAACGAGCGAGTCACACCGTACTTCACGTTGTAGGCGTTGCCGAAGTTCTCGGCTTCGACGACCTCATTCTCGGTCTCACCCTCGACACCGAAACGGATAGCGGCAATCTGCCCCCAACCGAGTTCATCGTCAAAGTCGGCGAGGTTGCGAGTGAAACCGATCCAACCCTTGCCCTCGTAGGCATCGCATACCTCAACAGTACCGCTGTACACCACGTTGTCGGTGCTTGTCAATTCATGACCCACAGCAGGCGACCAACCGGTAGCGCCATCGACATTACCGAGGATAAACACACCTGCCGGCTCTTTGGGATCGGGTTTCTCAATCTCACCGGTTTTCTCAATCACGAGCACACAAGATGTCTCGGTCACGTTCTTCACCGTGAGGGTCACATAGCCATCGATAGGCATAGTCATGTTGGTAGTAACACCGGCAGTCAAGGTGTTTTCACCCTCAACCAAAGCCTCGGTCGTACCATAGACGCCCACATCAAATCCCGACCAATCGAGACCATCAGGCTCGGTCACACCGGCCAACTTGAAATCGGCCTGTGCAGCCTCAACAAAGGCAACGTGTGAGTCGTCGGCTTGTTTCTCGAAAATCACTGTGGGGGGCATGTTCCAACCACCGATAGCCTCACCGGTAGCAACGAAAGTCAACTTGTCGGCATCGAACTCCACGGGAGGTGCTTCCTCTTGCAAAGTGACGCGCACTTTCTTGTCACTGAGGCGGAATTCACACTTGTAGGTGCCGGCTGTTGCAATGCGATAACTCTTGTCACCGTTAGATGTTGCTTCCCAATCACCGGTGGGAGTAGCGCCACTGGTAGCGGGACCGAAGCGGTGAGTACCACCGTTCAGGTCGTCCCAACTGGTAGCGGCATTACTGTCGAGGAATGAAAAATAGTTACCGACTTTAGCCTCGACAACAGCATAGTAAATGTTATTGTCATCGGTTGTGAGTTCGAGAGAACCGGAGTAATTCCAACCACCGAAGTTGTCGTTACCTATCAACCATGCGCCTGCAGCCGAAGCCTTCAAGCCCGCCATGGCGATGACCGCCAAGCAAAGAAGAGTAAAGATTTTCTTCATAAGCGTTTGATTTAGTTATGGTTAGTAAAATAAACAGTTTTCGAGAGTTCAAAGATACACATTAATAATTAAACGATACTTATTGCGACGTGCCCTTTTCGGCAAAAAAGAGCGCAAACGTTTGCAAACATAGAGTGACACATAGCACAAATTGTTAATTTTGCTAAATTATTTTGACGCTTGACAAAAAGTACCTACCTTTGCGACAAAATAAAACGTCTACTGGGGGATCTCACCTGTGCAAGCACGAGAGTGAGGTTCTTCAAATTTTTTAGTAATTTTAAAATCGTACAAGCCGACGCTTGTTACGCTTAAAACATCTAATCAACAATTACTACCATGGCAATTATTTACATGACACAAGAAGGCTATAACAAGAAGATGGAAGAACTCGCCCACTTGGAAAACGTTGAGCGCCCCGATGTGGTGCGCGCTATCGCCGAGGCTCGCGACAAGGGAGACTTAAGCGAGAACGCCGAGTACGACGCTGCCAAGGAACGTCAGGGCATGTTGGAAGCCAAGATAGCCCAACTGCGCGCTATCGTGGCCGGCGCACGCATCATTGACGAAAGCAAGGTGAATACCGACGAGGTGCAACTTCTCACCCGTGTTACAATAAAGAACCTGAACAACGGCGCGCAGATGACCTATAACATCGTCACCGAGACCGAGGCCAACTTGCGCGAAGGCAAGATTTCAATCACGACCCCCATTGCCAAGGGGCTACTGGGTCACAAGGTGGGCGATGTGGTCGAAGTCAAGGTGCCCGCCGGCATCATGAAATTCGAAATTATTGACATTTCAATTTGACAAGCCGGCGATGTTTGACAAGCCGACAATGTCGGTTTGCACCAAACTCGTCACAACCAATCACACCAATCGGACAATTAGCAGTCTCGACGTTAACCAATCAACACGATTATGGCAACGATATTTTCTAAAATCGTAGCAGGCGAAATACCGAGTTACAAGGTCGCCGAGGACGAAAATTACTACGCCTTCCTCGACATCAACCCGGTTGCCCCGGGTCACACACTTGTTATTCCGAAACGCGAAGTAAGTTACATCTTCTCGTTGGAACCCGAAGAGTATGCCGGGTTGTGGGCTTTTGCCCGCAAGGTGGCAGCGGCGTTGGAACAGGCTGTGCCGTGCAAACGCATCGGCATTGCTGTTATCGGTCTTGAAGTGCCTCACGCGCACATACACCTTGTTCCGCTCAATGGCGAGGGTGACATGAATTTTGCACACAAGACCACATTGCCTGCCGAACAAATGGAGGCAATTCGCTCGGCTATTGCAGCGAAATTGTAATCAAGTATTCGCTTTGTCACGATGAAGATACTTATCATCTACACCGGTGGCACAATAGGCATGATTGAAAACCCCGACACTCATGCCTTACAGCCGTTTGACTTCGACCACTTGATTGACAACGTGCCCAAGGTGAAAAAACTCGCCTTCGAGATTGACCACGTGCAATTCTCACCACCTATCGACAGTGCCAACATGAAACCGAGCCATTGGGCAGAGATTGCCATTGCCATCGAGCGCAACTACGACCGCTACGACGGTTTTGTGGTACTCCACGGTACCGACACGATGGCTTACACGGCAAGCGCCTTGAGTTTCATGCTCGAGAACCTGCACAAGCCCGTGATAATAACCGGCTCGCAGTTGCCCATAGGTGAGGTGCGCACCGACGGTGAGGAAAACTTGATTACCGCGCTTCAAGTGGCAGCGGCACGCGACAGCCACGGTGAGTCAATGGTACAAGAGGTGGCTATCTTGTTTGAGAACTACTTGTGGCGAGGCAATCGTGCCACCAAGATGAGTGCCGACAACTTCGACGCGTTCAAGAGCAATAACTATCCTCCACTCGCCCACATAGGCCTGGACATCGAGTTTGACACCGATGCACTCTATCGCTCGCCCGACCGTCGTCCACTCAAGGTGCGCCACGAGATGGACACTGCCGTGATGGTATTGGAACTCACACCGGGAATGACCGAGTTCACACTGCAACACCTGTTACACACGCCCGGCATCAAGGGCATCGTGTTAAAAACATTCGGTGCGGGCAATGCTCCCTGTGACACATGGTTTCTCGAAGCCGTCGCCGAGGCTGTGTCGCGTGGTATAGTGATTGTCAATGTGACTCAATGTGTCAACGGCGGAGTGAACGACTCGCTTTACGCCACAGGCAACTCATTGTCGCGCACCGGCGTGATCAGCGGTGGTGACATCACGGTAGAGGCGGCGATCACCAAGTTGATGTACCTGTTCGGCATGCAGATGGACTCATCGACGGTCAAGACCTACATGCGACATTGTTTGTGCGGCGAGCAGTCGTGACCGACAAGGCAAAGCCACCGATTGCCGGTGGGCGTTGTCGGTGTTTCATGTGCGGGAACTTTAAAATACTCAAAAACAAGGGGCGACATCACGTCGCCCCTTGTCGTAATAATAAACATTACCAGTCTATAGACTTTTTCTTATTTTAGAATTTTGGTTGTCGAGGTTGTACCGTCGTTCCAAGTGGTCACAACAATGTTGATGCCGTCAAACGGTTGTTGCGACTGCACGCCCTGTAAATTGTAGTAACGCACACCGACAGCGGTACGCTCGCCAACGATGTCATCAATGGCAGTGGGAATTGTCTCACCGTCGGCAACGGTGATGGTGATGCGATAGCCGTCACCTGCAGTCGAGCCGGCGGGAGAACCGATGCGACGCGGCGCCGATGCACCCGGACGTGTATCTTTCTTGTTCTCGATGAAGCCTTCCAACTTGTACACCTTGCCGGTCACTAAAGACACGCCTGACAAGTTATCGGCAATCTCAAGAGCACCCGGAATGTCGTTGCCGACATCGGGAGTGGTGAACTTATAGCCGTCCCAATAAGCATACCAAATGGTACAGTATTCCTGAATGCGCGGACGCATGAAGAAGTAGTCGGCATATTCGTCATCACCCGAGTGGTCAATAAAGTTAGCCGGAGTATATTTGTTATAGGTGTACGACTCGGCTTGCTTGCCCACGATGGGTGTCAGCAGGTTCATCGTGAGTTCGGGATTGGCAATGTCGGTGTAAGTGCCGGTGATGGTACCACCCTCTATCACCTTGCCAACGTAATCATCCGGACTGATACTGATGCCGCTGAGCACAATCTTCATCCAGTTACTCTGGTCAAAGTTATTGACCAGGTTGTGATTTTCATCGTACTTATAGAGCAAGTCATAGCGGAAATTATCGCCGTAATAATCGTTAGTGTGAGCCAAGTCGTTAGCAAGAGCATTTTCACGCATTGCATCACTCGTGGGCTCATAACGATTTACACCCTCGGCATCGGTATCTTTCACCCACAAGCACCACGAGCCGTTCACTTGCTGTGCCTTGACACAAGTCACGTTGTTACTCACGGTGTACTTCTGTTCCACCACACCTGAGAGAATAATATCGCGCAGTGTCATTGACGTTGCAACGTTCGCATCAGCGGAACCGGTTACCGAGCCGGATAAACCGCCCGAATAGGTGTAATAGCCACCGTCCACCCACACCAGGTTGCCGGTTTGCGCGGGATTTGCCTCGCTGTTACCGCCCAAGTTGTTGAAAATCAACATTGCGGGTGCAACATCATCAACAATAGTGTATCGATAAATGGTGTTGCCGTTAGGTGCCGTGCCCACAGGTTCGACAAGTTGTTCACCGGGCCATGACCCTGCAAACTCGGTCGCACCACCGGTGGCATTGTCGGTGAAGGGATAAGCATAGGGAGCAATCACGCCGTCCACATCATTCTCGAAGTAGATGTAGTGAGTGCCCGGCACATAAGTTGCGCAACTGGGCAACGCGTCAACCTCGCCTGCTACACCCTCAATGGATGTAACATTAAAAAACGGTGTTGATGTCAACGAGCCTGTATTTGATGTGGTTACATTAGAATATGTGCCGCCATCATCCGAGCCATAAGTCAAGAATATGTCATTACTAACTGAGATGTCTTCTGTTTGGTTACCATAACCTCCGCTTCCATTATTCAAGATGAGTGTATATGTACCCTTATTCAGGCGCTTGACATACCAGGATTTGCTATTAATAGTAACAGGACCGTCAAGATTTTGAATCTTTGTTCCCGGCCATGAGCCTAAGCCATTATTTGTTAAATAGGCATACCAATCGTTAGAAGTATTGATATAAATGCGAATATAATTATCGTCCTCTGACGTATAAGCCGCAGGAGATAACTCATATCTGTCGTCATAACCTGTGGGATAATAGTCATAGAAGTAATCACCTGCGGCAGTCACGGATATATTACCTGACTTATCAGTGTCACCATTGGTATTGAACAAGAATGACTGTGAAGAACCATCGAAATGTTTGAAATACCAAGTTTCACCATTTACAGTGGCTTTTGTCATAGTCTCACCCGGATAAGTTGAACTACCCGTACCCCACCAGTGAATCTTAACAGCGGTGTTAGCATTATCCTTATTGCGAACATAAATATTAACACCGGTTGTAGGTATCGTTTGAGTTGCGGCAGTAACCGTATATCGGCGTGCGACGGTGTTGATAACCTCGCCGTCCTTGAGAATGCCGGCACGAATAGTATGATTACCCGTGCCAAGACTTAACACCTTGCTCAAGGTTGCACCGGTACTGCTTGCCGTGGGGGCACTGCCGTCAGTCGTGTAAACGATGGGATACTTGCTGTTGTTGCTGTTGATATTCACAGTCAATGTTCCCACCTCGTAGGTTCCGCTCGCCTTGTCGATGCTCACGAGCGGATTATTGGTCATGGCAAGATACGAGTCGCTCACGTCGGTGTACTCCTGTCCGTCAATGTGCAAGAACACGTCTTGAGTCACGCCGAGGTAGTCACCGACACCCTTGCTATTCACCATCTTATTGACATCGTTACCGCTGTCGTCTTTCTCAACCCACTCTTGAGCACCACCGATATTGGTGATATTGCCGTAACCGTCAGTTGTCTCGCTGTTATCATAGCGGATACAGAAGTTGAAACTGCTGCGATTAATCGGGAAGTCATACCACCGACGACCGCCGATAGTGACCAACTGAATTGACGAACTTGATGCACTAATCCAATCTTGAACGGTACCGTTGTTATCCCAAGCATAGAGAGCGAGATGGTCGGTAGTGGGTTGCAGATAGACGTGCAACGTGCTTACCGACGCGCTACCGATGTAGTAATGACGCGTTTCGATAGTACTCGGAACCACGGTGTTGCCGGTGAGTACACCCACCTTGAGCGTGACATCGGCAGTGTAGGTAATCGCGGTCTCGTCGGTGATGCGACGACTGTTGGCGGTGGGAGTCGTGCCGTCTGTGGTGTAAACGAGTATCACACCGTCGCGATTGGGACGAATGTTAACGGTCACGTCGTCAGTATAGTAACCGCCGGGTTTGTCAACGATAGCGTAACCATAAGTCGCATTAGCCTTCTTGGCATCGATGCCGTCAGCCAACTGTCCGGCAAGCGTGCCGTCGCCATGGTTGGTGATGTTGTTGTACTCCTCATCGCTGACACTGCTGCTGATGAGGACGCGCACCTTATTACTGTCGTGGTGCTCGGCACCGCCGGCACCGCTCACGTAGTCCTTGCTGAAATTGTTCCAAATTTCTTTGTAACCCGAGGGCACGGCTTCACCGGCCCGGTCACCCACTTGGTAAACGAGTTCATACTTGTCACCGACCACGCGCCAACCGCCGCCATCGTCGTCACACTCGCCGAAACCGAACAGACCGCTGGTGTTGGTGATGCCGGCGGTGCGACGCGCACGTATCATCTTGCGTATTGTCACGCCCCACTCGGGGTGCATGAAGTGCGGATAGAACAAGCACGGCGTACCCGGCATACACAAGATGTAAGCATTAGCCTCCTCCATCATGTAGTTGAGGCGGTCGTTGCCACTGGTGGAGTTGGCACCGCCATGATCCATGTAGGTCCATTTGTCTCCGTTGCTGCCGTCCCCGTTTTGTGGCATTTGGTGGTGTTGGTCGTGAGGCAAATTCTTGAACGTGTCGTGATTGTCGACAAAGGTCACGGCATAGCGTTTCAACTGCCAGTCGTGTATCATACCGTCGCTATTGAGATAACTCCACTTGTGCCAAATGTGACCGTCCTTATATCGCTTGCTGAACGCGCCGTTGATTTGGAACTTGAGGGGGAAGTCGAACGCCGCACTCTGTATGGCACCGGCGGTCTTGGTACTGCGCACCCAGTCGCCCACAGTAACGCGATTGCCGTCGTAGCACTCACCCACAGCGAATGCCGTTCCGGCCTCATTGAGGAACTTGCCCATGTAGGTGCCGCTAAATCCCTTCACATAGTCGATGCGCAGACCGTCGTAACCGAGGTCGTTGAGCAAGAAGTCGAGATAGCGGTTAATGTTATATTGCACGTGCTCACTCGTGTGGTCGAGATCGCGAGCCCAACCACCCTTGTCGGCAGTGTCGTTGCCACCCTTGTCAGCGGTGCTAAACCAATCTTTAATAGGACCTTTAAATAACTCATCGTCACCGCAAATATCCTTACTTGACCATGTGATGTCATAACCGTTCTGGGTATAGGTGGGATCGGGATTCGGACTTGTTTCCCACGGGAAGTTATAACTCATCGACTTGTAGGAGTTCATGTACCACTCGGACTTTTGGCTATCATTCTCGGCGAAAGCGAACCAAGCGTTTGCCCAGTAGTCGAGACCTCCCTTGTGATTGAGAATGACGTCCATGATGACCTTGGTACCACCATTATCCTCGTTTTGATAATTGTGTATCATCTCTCGCAACTCGTTCTCGGTACCGAAGTAGGACTTCACCTCGGCACTCTCCCAGATGTCGTTGCCTCCATCTTGCCACCATGTATCCTTTGTTGAAGAATCCTGTACCGGCACTCGCCACGATGCGGTGTGGTAATTGCCGTTTTCATCGGTCTTGCCGTGATTAAACCAATACACCGGCACGAAACCCATACAATCGGGGTTTAACTGCCCGGGATAGGCAACATAAGTTTGGGGAGCCGTGTTGGCACCACTTTGCGGCACCCACATCACGTCGATGTAGGGTGCGATCTCTTTACGATGGTTGTTAAGGCTTCTCCATGTTGTCGTCGGCACCTCCCACTGCAAGTCGTTGCTATAAGCGGTTGAGGGGAACGACCACTTTTGCGTGCCGTTTGCATCGCTCCAGTTCATCACGCACCATGTCATGTCATCGGAGCGACGACTGCCATCGAGCGCGTAGGGATAGTAACTGTTCCAGAAAAAACCTTGCAACATCACGCCGCCATACTGCGATGGCCAACCCTGAGCAAGGGCGGTCAACGGAAGTAGCACTGCAAAAAAGATCGTTGTCTTGAATTTTCTAAATGCTGTCATAGTAGTTCACAGGTTAGTTATGTTATAATAGTATCAACTCTTCACAACGTTATCGCAACGTCCTGACCTGTGTTACCTGTTGAAGCGCGATATTGGCTTGCAGCGGAGCAAAACAAAGGCGTGGGACCTTGCCTGTTTATCTTGTTCCGGGCATCGCCAAACGCCTCAATAACGAATAAACAGCACCACCCCACGCTGACCGCTCATATCATATACCCCCCACCCCAACCTATTGCGGTGGGGGTGGACGGTAAGATAGGTCGCATCGCGGCGTCTTTGCTGCCTCCTCCGTTATTTTGATGAAATTGGCGATTTCGGAACAAGAGGATAAGCACCTTACGCTTACTATATGTCAATGCCGTAGCCGACAATCACCGACAAAACGACATGCAAAGTTACAAATTTCTTGTGAATTTCACACTACCACTTGAATTTTTATCGATTTTTACAAAACAAAGACCCCCCAACGGTCGTCGTGGGGGTGCCTTACCGTATGCCATGAAGTACATCAAAGGCTGCGCGGATCTTCAATCACGACGGCATTGCCGATTGCGAGCGAAGCGGCAACGTCGATGAGACGCTGGTTGCTGCTACCTCTAAACAGCAGACTCGTGTCGCGCTTTGCCAACATGAAAGGACCGTCAACAACGACATCGACATCACGGACCACCTCGAGTAAACGTGGCGTTGCGACAACGGTTTCCCACGTGTAGCCCGTATAGAGCCAAATGTTATAACCGGTGCGTTGCTTTATCAGTCGCGTGAGTTGAGCCATAGCCTCGGCTTGGAACAAGGGGTCACCTCCGGTGAGCGTGACGGGCAAATCCTCGCGTGCAATAATATCGACGAGTGCCTCGGGAGTCAACTCCATTTCGCCTCGCGGCGACCACGACTGCGGGTTGTGACACCCGGGACAGGCGTGATCGCAGCCGGCGAAGTAGATGCTTGTGCGCAAGTGAGGACCGTCTACACTGGTACCGTGAATAATGCGCAGCAGTTGCAGGGTTGTGTTCATCACTTGTGGACAACGCGGTCGTTGAGTTCGGCAAGTTTGCCGCTGTTCCAACGGTCGGTGGTGCCGACGAGGTAACCGGTGATGCGTTGCAAGCGGTCGATGTGCTTGCCTCCACAACGCGGACACACCTCGAGTCCTTCACTCGCGTCCTCATAGCCACAGTCCATACAGCGATTGCGGTTGTGATTGACGCTGCAGTAACCGATGTTGTAACGATCCATCAAGTCGACCACGTCGGCGATCGCTTGCGGATTGTGGGTGGCATCACCGTCAATCTCAACGTAGAAGATGTGACCGCCACGGGTCAACTCGTGATACGGAGCCTCAATCTCGGCCTTGTGCTTGGGCGAGCAGTGGTAATAAACCGGCACGTGGTTACTGTTGGTGTAGTAAATCTTGTCGGTCACTCCGGGTATCTCGCCGAAGTCCTTGCGGTCGCGACGTGTGAACTTACCGCTCAGTCCCTCGGCAGGAGTGGCGAGCACGCTGTAGTTGTGACGATAACGCTCACTGAACTCGTTCACGCGGTCACGCATATAGGTGATAATCTTCAAGCCCAATGCCTGAGCCTCGTCGCTCTCGCCGTGGTGCTTGCCGATGAGCGCAATGAGGCACTCGGCAAGCCCGATGAAACCGATACCGAGCGTACCCTGATTGATGACACTGTCAATGCGATCCTCGGGCTTGAGATTCTCGGCACCGACCCACAGTTGCGACATGAGCAAGGGGAACTGCTTTGCCATGGCGGTCTTCTGGAAGTTGAAACGATCGTCGAGTTGGCGAGCAGTAACCTCAAGCACCCTGTCCAACTTGGCGAAGAAGGTGTCGATGCGCTCCTGCTTATCCTCGATGTTCATGCACTCAATGGCGAGGCGCACGATGTTGATGGTTGAGAACGAGATGTTGCCGCGACCGATAGAAGTCTTTTCACCGAAACGATTTTCGAACACGCGTGTACGGCACCCCATCGTTGCCACCTCGTAACGATAACGCTTCGGATCATCGGGAGTCCACAACTCGTGGTGGTTATAGGTCGCATCAAGGTTGACGAAGTTGGGGAAGAAACGTCGTGCTGTCACCTTGCATGCAAGTTGGTACAAGTCGTAGTTGCGATCACCGGGCTTATAACTGACTCCGGTTTTCTTCTTCCAAATTTGGATGGGGAAAATAGCGGTTGCGCCACCGCCCACGCCCTCGTAGGTACTGTTGAGCAATTCACGAATGATACAACGCCCCTCGGCACTGGTGTCGGTACCGTAGTTTATCGAACTGAATACCACTTGGTTGCCACCGCGGCTGTGAATGGTGTTCATGTTGTGAATGAAAGCCTCCATCGCTTGGTGCACACGACCGGCAGTGCGGTTGATAGCGTGTTGCAAAAAGCGGGCATCGCCCTCGAGACCGTCAAGGTCGCGCACGATATAGTCTTCGATTTCGGCATCATACAGGTGGCTGAGGTTGACACCGTTGAGGTTTTCGATAATTTTCACCTCCTCAATGAACGACTTGCGCACAAAGGGGGCAAGGTAGAAGTCAAATGCCGGAATGGCCTGACCGCCGTGCATCTCGTTTTGGGCGGTTTCCATCGTGATACAAGCCATCACGCTTGCAGTCTCGATGCGCTTTGCCGGACGACTCTCACCATGACCCGCCATGAAACCGCCCGTAAGGATTTTGTCCAACGGGTGCTGCACACAGGTCAAACTCTTGGTGGGATAGTAATCCTTGTCGTGAATGTGCAAATAATTGTTGCGCACTGCCTCAAACGCTTCCTCGCTCAACAGATAATCGTCGACAAAGGGCTTGGTGGTCTCGCTGGCAAATTTCATCATCATGCCGGCAGGGGTGTCGGCATTCATGTTGGCGTTCTCGCGAGTAATGTCGTTGTTCTTGGCATTGATAATCTCGAGGAACATGTCGCGCACCTTGGCACGACGAGCCACGCTGCGTTTTTGACGATAACTGATGTAGCAACGTGCCACTTCCTTGCGCGGACTCTTCATGAGTTCCAACTCAACGAGATCCTGTATTTCCTCGACGCTCATTTGGCTACGACCGCGCTGACCGATGCGGTCGGCTATGCGCTGTATGAGAGTCTCGTCCTCGCCTGCCTCGGTGGCAAGCATTGCCTTGCGAATTGCCGCTTTAATCTTCTCCTCGTTGTAGCCGACTATGCGACCGTCACGCTTCAAGACTGTTACTATCATGGGGTGGTATGTCAGTTAAATGTGTTATGGATTATGTTAATTATGCTGTTTAAAAAGCGGACTTGAAACGGGGTTGTCCAAATCCGAATGCAAAACTACAACAAGAGTTTGATATGACAAAATTTTTGACCGAAAAAATTACAAAAGTTTTCCACAAAATTTCGTTTTGGAAAACTTTTTGAACATCGCAAAATTATAAACGGCTAAAAATCAGTGACATAGAAAAATTTTTGGAAAACTTTTCAATGTCACCGATTTTAAAAGTTATCCACAATGGACAACTTTTATCCTTAAGGCGGTCGTCAAATTAACGCTTATTGCCTTTCTCCAACTGGCGTTTCAAGGCATCAACACACAGGTCAACAGCCTCCTCAAACGTGTCGGCCACCTTGCTTGCAAACAAATCATCGCGACCGGCTACCGACAACTTCACTGCCGCCTCCTTGTTCATTGCGGTCTCGGGCTTGACAACCTTGAGGTTCACCTCAACCGACGCGATTTCCTCATGGTGTTTAGCCAACTTCTCAACCTTCTTGGTGATGAAGTCCTGCAACTTCTCGGTTGCATCAAAGTGAATCGATTTAATCTTGATGTCCATGGTCTTACTCCTTTCTTTGTGCCCGTGGGTGGGCAAGTTTATAATTTTGTTGTAATTCACTCATCGTAACGTGGGTATAGATTTGTGTCGCCGCCAACGAACTGTGTCCGAGCAACTCCTTGACGCTTCCCAAGCCGGCACCGTCGCCCAGCAGGGCACTGGCAAAACTGTGTCGCAGGGTGTGAGGGCTGAGTTGTTCTGCGCCCCCCTCACGAGCAAGACTCGAGTGCACCATGTTATATACGAGCGAGGGATATAACGGTTTGCCGGCACGCGTGATAAAAAATGTGTCGTGTCCGGTGCCTATCATGCTGTCGCGCATTGTGCGATAGCGGTCAATCCAGCCTGCCAACTCGTTGCCGTAGGGTATCAGGCGTTCCTTATCACGCTTGCCGAGCACACGCAACTCACGGCGTTTATTATCCACTGCAACGTCTTGCAAACCTATCAACTCTCCACGACGCATACCCGTTGAGTAGAGCATCAGCACCACCACATAGGCGAGCATCGCATCGTAGTCATCGGCACCGACCTCGGTGTCAAGCACGGCGTCCATCGTCTCGCTGCGTATCCACCGGGGCAAGCGCGACGGCAACTTGGCGGGCTCGATGTCTCGCGACGGATCGGCACTGACCATACCGCTACGCATCATGTAACGATACAATGCCCGCACCGACTGTACCTTGCGACGTATGGTACGCGCCGAGTCGCCCGACATCGACAAACTCGCCACCCAATCGCGCACATCAGCCGTGGTAATCGTCGACAGGGTCTCGGGCGTACAGTCAGGCGCGACATGGTCGGCAAACTGCCTCAAGTCAACACCATAAGCCTTGACGGTGAGAGCCGAGCGCCCCAACTCATGGCGAGCGTACTGCAAATATTGCTCTATCACGTTCATAATCTCGCCACGAATTTACACAAAATAATCAGATAATCAAAATTTAAATCTCATATTGTGGACAACTTTCTCCTTTCGGTGGAGTTAACAGGTAATATCAATAAAGAGGAGACCACCACCGCATCACTATTCTCCACAAGGAGCCACTGCCTCGCCGTGCGTTCTACGGTTCACCGCTTTGAACGGAAAAAAGCTGTCATCAACGCGGCGCAGTCATCGGCGAGGATGCCGCCTGTGACCCGTGTGAGCCGGTGAAACGGTGACACAGTCGGGTTGTAACTGCGATAACCGCGCTTGTCGTCGGGCGCACCGTACACCACACGGTCAATTTGGCTCCACCCCAGCGCGGCGGCACACATCAGGCACGGCTCGACCGTGACATACAGCGTACACCCCTTGAGGTACTTTCCCCCCAAGTGAGCCGCTGCGGCTGTAATGGCTTGCATCTCGGCATGCGCTGTCACATCGGTGAGAGCCTCGGTGAGGTTGTGCCCCCTGCCTATCACTGCGCCACCCGCCACCACGACGGCACCGATGGGCACCTCATCTCGCGCGAGAGCACGTCGCGCCTCCTCGAGCGCAAGTCGCATATATCGCTCGTCATCTTCTATAGTGTTCATGGGAGATTAGAGATTACTATAAACTATAAACTATAAACTATAAACTTCAATTTTCTAACCGCAATTAGAAAATTGAATAAGGTATCATGTCACGTACAACGTGATAGAAAGCATAAAACACATTACTGCCGGGGCTCATGGCATCAACGAAGACGCACACGTTGAATAACAACATCGCTACAATATAGGTATAACTGAGCACAAGCGGATAACGGTTAATGTCGGTTTGATAATTGCCGGTCTGCGAGGCGAAGCATGCCGCATGAAACCCCATGGTGACACCTATTATCACATCAATTAACCACATGAACTCATCGCGAATGATGGGTCGCATGATAAAGAAGAAATAGGTATATATAGGCAGGCAGTAAGGAGCCAAACTCGTGAGGAACAACGAGAAATCGCCTCCACTGCTCGAGATGCGACCTGTTTGCTTGCCGGCGTTGAAGGTGTATACCTCTCTGAAGGTAAGTATAGACACCACCGTGTGGGTCAACTCGTGGCTGAAGGTCTCGAACCACCGCAGGTTTTGCCAACCGTGAGCGGTGCGCTTAATCAACCACCTGACCAATAGATATATCGCGATACCGGCCGACACGATAGCGTATTCCACCATGGCAGCGGCAGGCAGTGCCGCGAGTGCCACTGCGTCAAGCCACAGCAAGCGTCCCAACAGCACTGCCAACACCGCCAAGAGCGTGATCGAAACAAATCGCAACACTATCATCTCACTGCAGATACTGTCGCGTCAGGCGATACAGGTTCTCCAAGTTGTTATCGTTTAACAAGAAGTCTCGCGCATGCGATGAGCCGATGCCATTGCCTTTGTCGGGCGGTGACAAACGGGTGACACGCACCACGACCATGATGCCGTTGACCGTACCTGTAGCACCGGATCTCACGCGACTCACCGCATGTTGTGGCATCAATGCCATGCAATACAAGCCGGCATCGATTTGCGTGCGAGTGCGTTCCACCGGCAGTCCCTCAATGCGAGAGTAGTTGTCGGGCGTACCGGTCTTGCCGAAAAGCACCAGTTTGCTGTTGTCGTTGAGGGCGGCATTCAAGCGTTGTACTCGATTATACACCGGAGGAAGCAGTTTCCCGCCCGATTGTGCCTCGACCAACGACTGCAACACGGCATTCCATGCGACATTTGAGTAGGACTTGCCCTCGGCATCGGTAATCAACGGCACACTCACCATGCTATCACCATAGACCAGCGAAGCCGACAACGCACGCTTGGTGAGCATGCGGCTCCATGCCTCCGCCAACTTCACCGTGTTCCACTCGTTATTGCCCTGACCGAGCACCCACGGCACCAATCCCTCCTTTACAGTTGCCTCACGACACATCAACTCATAAGCCATGTTCACCATGTCGGGGTTGACTATCTCCATGGCAAAGGTCCGGTCATCGCTCAAGTGAAGGTCGCGCCAGATGTATTGCGACATGTCGAAGAAATCGTCTTCGTCAATCACTGTCGCGTCCCACGACTTGACGTTGTAGAGACTCGACACGGTTTGGAAGAAAGGATTGTTGGCGAAGTTGGTCACATCGGCACCGCTCTTGGGAAGTGCCCATTTCCCGCCTCTCGTATCAAACACGCCCTTGTAACCGTTGTTCATGTCATTGGCACACATGGCACGCATAGCAAGAGCCACGGGGTACACGTCCTCGGAGTTGGTGAAGAATCGGGTCATGTTGGTTGAGGTGTTCCAATGTCCGGCCGGTGCCCACTTCGCCACCGGTTTGCCGAACAAGGTGCAGTCATCACCCGAACGGCTGAAATCGGTGGCAGACGGTGTGTAATTCGCCAAGTCGGTGCATGTGAGAGCTGCGGCAGTGGCAAGCAGCGGCTTGAAGGTCGAACCGATGTAACGCCTGACGAGAGCAGGATTCTTGCGCTCCATCGCTACGTCCTCACTAAGTCCGATATCTGCGGTGCTGTAATATGGCGCGGCAAGCACTTGACCTGTCGCCATGTCCATGACGGTCACCGACAACTCAAACTCGTTCTTACCCCTGCCATTGCGTGGGTATGCGTTGCTTAACTTATCCTTGTAGTATTTCTCGAGCATCTGCTCCATTGTCATTGATAGCAACGGATCAATCGAGAGTTGTATCTGTGCACTGTCGTAGGTCGTGTTGCGCAGCGCGTTGTTCAACCCTCGCACAACTTGGTAGGAAAAGCGGTCGGTCATCGACAACGGCACGTTGTAACGGCTCAAGCCGCTATTGGTGTGCATCGGTTGCGAGAGGGTGAGCATGGGGTTGTGGCGCGACACTGTCAACTCGGAGCGCGTGCCGTCGACACATGTCACCACCAGTTTGACATCGCCGGTGTTGATGGGCAGGCGAGTCATCGCTTGGGCATTGGAGCCGGCACTGCTGATAATGCTTTTCTCGTCGGCACCCACATAATAGGGTCGGCACGTGAAGCCTGTGGGTCCCTCGACACGAACGAGCAGGCTGTCGCCGTCAAAGCCCAGTTTAAGGCTCTCGCTGTATTTATTCTTACTCGCCACGTTAAACACGAGGTTGAGCAGCGGACGGGTCTCGAATTGTTCGTCCATATCAAGCCAATTAACCTTAACAGTCCTTGTCGACGATGCACTCAACAAATGTTCACGATCGAGCACATACACGGTCTGTGTGTTATTGTTGGTCGGCATCACGACACTGCCCTTGCGCAAGGGTACCACGCTACCGCCATAGGACACGAAACAGTGGTTATCCTCGGCAAACATGGCATTCTCGTGGGCAAGGATAGTGCTGCGCCACGGGTCACGCTCCAGCGCGACGCGGAACATTGAGGCTATCAGCGAGATGCGGCGCACCCTGATGCCGCTCGTGTCGCTCGCAAACTTGATGCGGAACAAGCGACTGCCGAGGCTCTCGCGCTGTTTCTTGAGCAGCGAGGCGAGATTGCTGTTGTTGAAGAAACTGCGCATCTCATCGTCGTGAATACTGTCAACGATAATATCCACGAGGCGTATGTCATCGGCGCGACCGCCCATCATCTTGTCGGCATCGTAGGGCAAAGCGAAACGCAGTGCCGGATACTTCTTGTTCAAGTCGGCTATCGACTTACACATCTCGGGAGCGCGCTTGTTACCCTCTTCAACGAGACGTTGCAACAATTCATTACTGCGATGTATGAAGCCCGACTCATCATCAGGAGTATACACATCGCCCGAGGCTTGTTTCCCGAGGTCATTACAACCGTGGAACACAAACAAGCCCACAACAACCATTGCCAATATCACCAACGCCAACTTGATGTATGTGCCATGGTTCGTAAACCAATTCTTGTCTATCTTGGGTTCCATTGTATTTGACATTTAATAAGCAATAAGTTTATCCATACCCTCGGCTTGGCGGATAGAGTCCATCTTCTCCACCACCCAGAGGTAGTAGTTCACATAGTTCAATGTGCGATCCCCACCAGTCACACGCTTAAAATCCTCGTTATCGATGTCGTGGAAATTATTTCCTATTTTAATGCCCTTGACTTGCAATGTTGCCGCACTTTTAGGCGCAGAAATACTGAAGAAGGTTGAAGTGGGTGTGACATCATAGGACTTGCCGTCGCTCAAAACCACCTGCACTGCAGTGGCAAAGTTGCCGGCAACAAAATCACTGTCCAACAGGCTGTAGTACTTCGAGTCAATTTCGCCAACGCGTTTCTTGGTAATCTTTTGATTGACATTATTCGCAGTTGACTCTGCAAATACGGTGTCGCCATTGAGTGTAATCAAGAACATGGCGTAGACATTGAGACTCTTGTAGAGGGTGTCGAGGTTCCACTCTGCAAGTGCCACCATCGGGTGCACTATATGCATGCCTTGCGAGAGGATTTTGTCGCCTTTATCATTGTCGGCAAATTGTTGAATCAACCATAGCGAGTCGACTGCGACCGAGTCCGCAACGACCGAGTCCGGGGCTACCGGCTCGGATTGAGTATCAATGACTTGAGGACTCATGGTAGCGCGTCCCACTATCAAGCCGACTATGAAGCCCAAAAGTCCCGCTAAGGCATAGCGAGCCCACCCGGGTATCTGTCGCCACAGGTCGGACACGTTGTCATCGACGGTTTTGTCATCTTGCTCATCACGCTTGTCCTCATCGCGCTTGTCCTCATCGGTTGCCGCGTCAACACCGTCGGTTGCCACAATGCCCGTTGGCACGCCGTTGTCGGCGGTATCATCACCCTGCGTAACAGGGGCTGCGACAAGGGCTTCGTTCAAGGCAGTAATCACCGCCTCGCTCTCAAAGGGTGTGTCCTCATCGGGCTTGGGCATGCGCGCCGCCGCTCTTCTCAATCGGCCGGGGGTAAGAGCCGGCTTGAAACTGCCTTGCAGCGTGCCGCTTGACAAGTCAAGTGTCAACGCGTCGGCTGTCGGCTCAACCTTATTGAAGTGGGCAACAACGAGCGACATCGCAATAAACTCGCGAAACGTCGGCATCGTGGTGTTGACTCCGAATACCAACGATGCACAGGGGCGCACCGGCTCGGGCAGGTCGTCAATCGCTGCGAGGAAGTCGCGCAGGTGAGGTGCATCGGTTAAGACTTTGCCACCATACTGTGCATCGGCTTCGGGCAGACGCACGTAGAGTTTACGCCCGGTCATCAATGCAGTCACCATGGCAGATTGCAGGCGAGCCTGCATCGGTGTGAGGGGCACTGCCGATAACTCGTCGACCTCAACGGCACTCTCGACTTGGTTGCCCGCACCCTCGTATGGATGCATGTCGTTCAGGTGAGGCAACAACGCTTCCAACGGACGAGCCATAGCACCGAGGCGCGCGTCACGCACCTCGTACACCACGCGCATGTTATAACTGCGTGCCTGACCTTCAAAGCGAGTGAATGCGCCTTGACCTACTGTTACGGTCAATGTGCGAGAACGACGCATGAACATCGCCACCGACGCATAATCTTCGGGCAAATCGGCATTGAGAATCGCGCCGTAATTATCGGCATCGCGCGAGATGTGGGAGGTGTAGGCAATGATGTGGTCAGCTCGGTCATTATCGGGAGCACCCCACACCTTACGTTCAAGATTTATTGTTAACTTTTTCATTGAATATTTATTTTAGGTTTCTATAGCACATGCAACGCGCTTTAGAAAGGACAAGGGGTAAAGGAATATCCATAAAGTTCACATTGAGGTCATGTTCTCCACAATATTGAAGGAAATGTTCTCTTTACCCCTGCGTTCTCAAGACCCTTGTGACCGCTTGTATATTTTCAGCCTAAGAAATAATTGAGTATCTTGCCCCGGTCATCACCTGTCGGCACGCCGTGCGCTTCCAAGATGTCGCACAAGGCTTGTATTGTGCCGAAGGCAATGCCTTGATTGGGATCAAAAAGCGCCTCGAATTTCATCGCGTCACTATCGTTAGGCTTAAAGCCGCGAATAAAGAACTCGCTGTCAATCGGGTGAGCCGCAAAGTAGACATGAGGTTGGAAGCCCCATACATCATGCCGCATATTTTCCCTCTCGTAGTGGCTCAGGTGGTGAGTAAATTGTTGCAGACGATAAATCAAGTGGTCTCGCAGTGTGTTACTGACCACATTGCCGGCATTGTCTTTCTTTCCCGACAAAACCACCGCATCTCGCATATCAATGAACTTGTCAAGTTCTCTATCCTTGAAATCATCGTAGAGGTCACTCGTATCCTCGGTATCGGCACCGCGTTTCACCCGCTCATGAGGTGCTTGCACTTGATATGACAAATCCTCGTCAAACGCCTTAAGGGAGTCAACGGACAAATGTCCATCCTCGCCGGTAGCCATCACTGTCTCACCCAGCACCATCACCGACAATGAATACACATAATTCAAATTGTGATGAACGGCATGCCACAACGCGCGATACTTGTCCTGTGCCATCACGCTGTCGATGCCCTTGAAGACGAGATACCAACGCTTTTTATCGTCACCCTCACACAGTTGTGCCAAGGTGCTGACCATGATGGTGAACTTGTCGTCAGCCTCTACAGCCTGGTCATCAAGCCGAATGGTTACACCAATGGTATTGCGCTTGGCAACAAGGTCACAAATAACAATGTCGGTAGCGGTAATCGCGTAATAGAGAAACACGAACACCGGCCAACGGAACGATCCACGCGTCAGTTGAGTTGCTGTAGTGCCTTGCAGACCTTTCGCCAAATTGTCGCTAACGCCCAAGCGTGTCCAAGCGTCCATGATGGCATTCAATGCCGAGTCAATGTTGAACTCAAGGAAGTGTTGTAAGAACTGCTCTCCGTTGAGGTGTTCAGCTGTGCCGGACTGCCTATACCCCAACGCCTGCAAATGTCTGATTTCATTACGATTGTCAAAGTAATTAGTGTTTTGTCGCTCCGCATATTGCTCATGAGTGAGTTCTTCGGAGCCGCTGCCGGAGACACGGTCGCTGTCTTGCGCGTTGAGATACACCATTTTAATCGGGTTCTTCTCGCCCTCGCGTGTCCATAATTGAACATGGAAAATGCGTGCCCGGCAATTCATCAATGAATTGTAGATACAATTAAACAGTTGCAAGTTAG
Organism: uncultured Porphyromonadaceae bacterium; assembly: GCA_937901905.1. Lineage (GTDB taxonomy): Bacteria > Bacteroidota > Bacteroidia > Bacteroidales > Muribaculaceae > Sodaliphilus. Next base: position 67,081 of record CALDIF010000025.1, read on the forward strand.
GCGGCGTGAAACACTCACCCGGAGTATCAACAACCAATAATTCCTTTTCCACACCGTTCAACTCAATGACGGCAGCATAGATAGTTCTCTGTCGAAGCGGGTAAAGTATGGTCGTGGTGATATCACGCGTTACCTGCCATAAGTCCTGAAAAGTGGCATAGTCTGGATTTGGGTGTTTCTTGACCTTTGCTCCCAAATGCTGCAATGCGAGTAGCAGGTCTTTAAGCCAATAGGTTTTACCGCTTGCGGTTACTCCTGTGATTGCCAAGCGAATAATATCGCGTTGACCGGTAAACCAATTTCTTAAATGATAATAAAAGTCCATAATGATTAATTTTAAATAGTTGAATGGAAAAATTTGAATTAATTAAACTTGAAAGTAAAAATACTTTAGGTTGAGTGCAAGGCAGCGTATCTGCCTTGCACCTGTTCACTCTCGCCGAAGCGAAGTTGCCGTCATGAATGCCAACAAGATGGCACTCTCGAGAGCCTCGCCCACAGCATCAACTCCATAGCCCGGATTAAGTCGTCCGGTAAACGGTAACCAACCCATGTAACTCAAGAAGAGGTACAAGGTGGTTGAGACCCACATCAACACAGCCAACAAGCGCCAAACAGTACGCTTGTCAAGGGCAGGTGTTTGCTTGAGCATAGCACCGCCCGAAGGCACAGTATATCGTATCACCAACCATGCCAATAGAACTATCAATCCGAAGTATGCCACATAGGCGGGCACTCCGTAGGGACCGAGGAATGCGGCGGGCAACGAGACATCGTTGAGCACCACGGGCGACTGACCCGAACTGACCGATGAGTGCAACAAATGAGTCTCGTTGCTCAAGGGGTCAATACCGGCACTCGCGTTGAAATAGTGAGCCATCACTATCATGAACTCGGTGTCCTGCACGGCATATCGGTAGCCCGATGCCATGTAGCGCCCGAAGTCGGCACTTATGGACAAGCGACGTGTGCCGCGACCGTAATTGACATCGTTGGGGTCAACAAGGTAGTTGGGAACCACCACATAGAGCAACAACACCAACGCGCCGACGCTGCCCAAGATGAGACGCCACATGTGAGGCTCGGAACGTTGAGCACTTCTCTCGTCATTACTTGTATCGTCACCTTGCTTGCTCACCATCAGGAACAACAGCACTACCAGCACCACGAAACCGGGGAAGTTGGTAATATATCCCATGTCACCGCGCCCGAAGGCCACAGCCGCCGCAAAGAATAATACAGCCGCCACAAGCATCAAGACGAACATGAACACGCGACACATGACGGCATCGTTATTACGACTTTCAAACATCTTCCACACAGCGCTCCCGAACAAAGCGGCTGTCAACAAGGTCAATGCCGACACCGTCCACGGCAAGTCCGAATGAGTCACGACAAGCCCAACCAAGCCGAGGGCGACGACGGACATCAACACACCGGCAACAAGCAACCACTTCTTAACACTCTTGATGTGCTTGACATACTTGTCACGACTCGTTACTATAACACGCAAGGTGAGCGAGAGCAACACAATAACGAGAATTGTGATGAATGCAGTGGCAAAGTTGCCGGGCAACAACGCCACCGACGTCGTTAACACGAGAAATGATAAAGTCATCAGGAACGGGTGCTCGTCGGTCAACTTTTCAATGCGACCGGTGACCCACGACACGGGGTCAACGTTGAAACGGTTGCACACGGCAAGAATAACCTGCACGACAGCCACGATGCACACAAATAACATCAAGGTCATCGGCACGCTGCGATGCAAGTCGTTGATGGCTGTCACATCGTTCCACTTCCACACGGGTCCGGTGAGGTCGGCAGCGAGGTAACTGTCGTTCACCGCCGGCATCACGTCGGGTTCCGACATTTTGTAGTAATACAGCCATGCCGCCGCCAGCCCCAACCACGTCACCGCCATTACTACAAGAGCCGGTACATGGGGACGCATCTTCTCGTTGGCATCATTCTTGTCGATAAACACGAGATGACGGTTGAACAACACGCTCACGGCGAACACCGCCAACAACAGCAACACCGCACTCGCCGGTTCTACCGCCGTTATCTTCTCGAAATAGGGGAAGGAATAACTGAGTTTGAACGCAATCATCGCCTTGGCAATGCAGTAGGTCATCGCTATCAACATCACGATGGCAAAGTGTTGCCACGGTCCGGCATTCCACGCCGCGCTCTTGGTAATTTTTTCGAAGCGGTCAACGCCATATACCCACCACGAGGTGATTATGAGCAGCACTCCCGCCAACAACACGGGCCACAAGTAACTCAGCGCAAAGCCGGTGTCGATAAACCCGGCACGCATCTCCACGGTGCCGTGACCCGGAAAGTTTATCGTGTGGCGCGCCGGAGTAGGCACGAGGCACATACCGCCCGTGAGAGCCTCGTCTTGACCGGCACTCAACAAGTTCACTTTGTCCTGCGCGTCGACCTCGACATTACAAACCTCCATGTTCAAGGCGTTCGAGAACGAGGGAATGAGCATCGCAGCCGGCGAGGGGAAGGTCTCGCCGTTTTGGGTGAGCGTGAGCAATCCGGCAAACGGTGCTGCCCACACCTTGAGTGTATCAAGGCGCTCGACATAGGTGATGGGCTTGGGGAAGGTGACACGCACGACACCGTCGGCAGCAGCACGCAAGGTCATGTGACCCGCACCCCATGCCGTTGTCAACACAGCGGGCTTGCAGGTAATGTTTACATCTCCGATGTGGAAATACTTGGCATCGGCTTTTTTCGGCTTCTGGTAAGTGTTGGATACCAGAGTGCAAAACTGTATTTTGAACACATCGGGTTCGTTATCGCCGGAGTCTGTCTTGTCGGTGCGACCGGCATAACAATAGCCTGTTTCCTCGCCCGACACACCTTTTATCGTTGTCAAACGGTCGAGCACTACCAAACGCCAACGGTCGGTTCTCTTCTTGTCTGCTTCAGGGCGATTGAACACCGATTGCACTTGAGAGAGCATAACTTGAGTAAGGCTATCGACGCTGCCCGACGGCAACACGCTTTTAAACGCATCGGCAAGGCGCACATACTGCGACTGATGACCGCTGAGCACACCCGCATCAATGAGTTCTTGCACGGTGAACGAAATCGTTTTTGATTTTAACTTCACCTCAATGACATCTCCCGCTTCGAGAGAATGCAGATTGGGATTGTAGTTGTTTACCTTATAATAAGGCAGGGTATCTGACGCGCTTTTGTCAACCGACCATTCCCAGCAATTCTCGTCTTGCAGGTATTTGACCTTCATTTGGTCGTGCGCCACGCGATCATAATACAGGTCGCTCGATTTGCCGATAGTAATATCGGACGTTTTGTTTAGCGTGAAAGCGTCAACGATGAGTGCAACGCGATCATGATTGCACATTGTCATTGACAACATCAGGCACAACGCAATAAATATCGTTGATACCGTAATTATAATCCTTGTACCGTCCTTCATATAATATCAATTTTAAAAATTAAGTGGGAGTATTAACACTCGGAATGCAAATTTAAAACTTATTTTCAATTCCTCAAACACACATTTGCAAAAAGTGTGCCAAGTATCACAAAATCCCGTATTCACGCAAGTTCACAACGCTACAAACCACGATAAACACTCATAAACGGCAAGTATTAAATTTTGTTAATTATATAATTCCCGTTGCAGTGTTAAAGCACTCCGAATAGGGTTACACCGGAAAATGCGTTACCCCCGGCATCATTGATACCGGCATCGACCAACCGCACCATAGGGTTACGCGCAACAGTTACTGTCTGCGCTACTCCGGCAACACGCTCGGCACCGGCTCCTCGGCAAGCAACATCTGCCTCTACGAGAAGTGCGAGTTGACGACACGACACGCCCGGTGAAAGTGCTGCGCCAAACAGGATAATCCTTATATCGATAAAGGGTAAAGAGAGAAACAAAATTTGCGTAACAACTCAAGTTGTCGTAACTTTGCAGCGTAATAATATGCACTGTTTTTAGTAAGAACACGATTTTTTATTATCATGGCACTCAAATGCGGTATCGTGGGATTGCCCAACGTGGGCAAGTCGACACTGTTCAACTGCTTGTCGAACGCTCGAGCGCAATCGGCAAACTTTCCTTTTTGTACAATCGAGCCTAATGTGGGCGTTATCACCGTTCCCGACGAGCGACTCAACGAACTTGCACGGTTGTGCAACCCCAAGCGCGTGGTGCCCACCACGGTTGAGATAGTCGACATTGCCGGACTTGTCAAGGGAGCCAGTAAGGGCGAGGGATTAGGCAACAAGTTCCTTGCAAACATTCGCGAGACCGATGCCATCTTGCACGTGTTGCGCTGTTTTGACAACGACAACATCACCCATGTTGACGGCAGCGTTGACCCCGTGCGCGACAAGGAGGTGATTGATACCGAACTCCAACTGCGCGACCTCGAGACGATAGAGTCCCGCCTGCCTCGCATCGCTAAAGCGGCAGCCGCCGGCGACCGCGAGGCTCGCGTACAGGCATCGGTGATGGAACGCCTGCGCGACGCGTTGTCCGAGGGGCGCAATGCCCGCAGCGTGACACTCGAGAACAAGGACGAGGAACGCGTAGTGCGCGAGTTGTTCCTGTTGACAAGCAAACCGGTGATGTACGTGTGCAACGTTGATGACGCGAGTGCTGTCACAGGCAACCGATATGTCGATGCGGTGCGCGATGCCATCAAGGGCGAGGACGCTCAACTGCTCGTTGTTGCCGCACAAACCGAGGCCGACATTGCCGAGTTGGAAACCTACGAAGAGCGACAGATGTTCCTCGAGGAAATAGGTCTTGCCGAGAGCGGGGTCAACCGCTTGATCAAGGCTGCGTACGCCCTGCTGAACTTGCAAACATTCCTCACCGCCGGACCCGACGAGTGTCGCGCGTGGACGTTCAAGCGCGGCAGCAAGGCTCCGCAATGTGCCGGCATCATTCACAGCGACTTCGAACGCGGTTTCATTCGCGCCGAGGTCATCAAGTATGACGACTACATCGCGCTCGGCAGTGAAGCCGCTGTCAAGGAGGCGGGCAAAATGCACGTCGAGGGCAAGGAATATGTCATGCAAGACGGCGATATAGTGTTTTTCCGTTTTAACGTATAATTTTTGTATTGAGTAACGAGTAACCTGATGTACTCTAAACCCTAAACTTCAAGTTACTCATCCGGTAACTTGAATTAAAAGCATGGATAACAACAATAAATTTGAAATGGTCGCCAAGACCTTCAAGGGCTTGGAAGGTGTGCTTGCCGATGAACTGGCGGCACTCGGTGCCGAGGGTGTCAAGCAAGGTGTGCGCATGGTGGCGTTCACCGGCGACAAGCGCTTGATGTACAAGGCCAACTTCGCCTGTCGCACCGCGCTTGCCATCTTAAAGCCGTTCCACACTTTCAACGCAGCCGACACCGACGCCCTCTACGACGCGGTGCGCGACTACGACTGGCAACAGGTTATGAGCGCGAAGCAAACGTTTGCTATCAGTGTGACGGCCTCGGGCGAGGTGTTTCGCAACTCACAGTTTGTGACTTATCGCGTCAAAGACGGCATTGTGGACCACTTCACTGACGACGGTGGCGAGCGACCGCAGGTGCGTGTCACCAACCCCGACGTTCGCATTGATGTACACATCGCCGGCGACACTGTCACCTTGTCGCTCAACACCAGTGGGGAACCTCTGTATCGCCGCGGGTGGCGCGTGGCACAGACCGACGCTCCCATCAACGAAGTTCTCGCTGCCGGCATCATCTTGATGAGTGGTTGGCATGGCGAACGCGACTTCGTTGACCCCATGTGCGGCAGCGGCACGTTCCTCGTCGAGGCCGCGTTGATTGCAACAGGCACCGCACCGGGCGTTTTCGGACGTGAATATGCCTTCCAACGTTGGACTGACTATGATGCCGAGATGTTCAACGAAATCTACAACGACGATAGTGGCGAGCGTGCCTTCGAGCACAAGATTTACGGCAGTGACAACAACCCCAAGGCTGTCGCTATCGCTCGCAAGAATGCCAAGAACTCATCGATGTTGCGATACATGGAAATTGAGTTACGCGGCATTGAAACGATAGAGCAAGTGCCCGAAGGTGGTATCGTAGTGACCAATCCGCCCTACGGCAAGCGATTGGGAGGAGAGGACGACCTGCAGGCGTTGTACCGGAGCATAGGTGAGCGCCTCAAGCATGTGTTCCGCGGTTACACGGCATGGCTCATCTGTCGCGACGACCGGGCTTTGGTGCGACACATAGGGCTCAAACCGTCGCAGCGCATCGAGGTGCTTAACGGCTCGCTCGAATGTAACGTCTTGGAATACGTCATGTTTGACGGTGACTACAAGCAAATGCGTGCTCGCGGCGAGAGCATTCGTCATGAGCGCACACACCATGCCGGCGAACGCGCTCCGCGTCCCACCGGCGAGCGACCCAAAGAGCGCAAGCCGCGTCCCCGCCGACACGAGGACACCCACAGCGAGGAGTACGCCCATCGCGTGTTGCGCGGTCGTAAACCGCAATTGGGCGAAGACAAGACCGTGCCGGTAATGCGCGAGCGACGTCACGGCTGGAAACGTCGCCCTAACGACACCGAAGGCACGCCCGAAAACAACGATTGAAAACCGTGTTTAGTGCAAGGCGAGTCGCCTTGTGTTAAACAGGCAGTAAAGAATGATGAAATCGCGCGCTGACATATTCTTGACAAGAGGCTCATTCACTGCCATTGCATTGCTGGTACTTGTCATCGTGACGTACCTCAAGCCGACAATCGACGAGGGACACGTGAGGCGTGGCTTGTTATTCACGACTCGCGAAGTGTATGTCACCGGGGGCACTTGGGCACTGCTGACGCTGTGCCTCGCCGCTTTCCTGCCGACACTGCTCAATAAGGCTTACGACTACATGCGAGATGTGGGTTTGCTCACAACGTCGCTTTTCCTCGTTGCCACCCTACCGCTGTACCGCCATTTGTTTCTCGGCACGGGCATCGTGATGCCGCTCATCGTGTCGATGTTGGCTGTCAACGTCTTCGAGTCGTTCGATGACAAGAACTCACAGCAACGGGCACTCATCGCCGGTGCCGTCATCGGCACCGGTGTCCTGTTTGACTATGCTTACTTGCTCGTGGCAGTACCCGTTGTGCTCGGTTTGATAAACGCCAAGGCTGTAGGTTGGCGCGTGAGTGCGGCTCTTTTATCGGGGTTCACGGCTCCGGCTTGGATCGCTTTGGGAACGGCTATGGCTCACCTTCACGATGTGCAACCGTGCTATATCAAGCCGGTGTGGCTGACCGATGTGACCGATACCGCCGATGTCTTACAACTCTCCACGACAGGTGTCATCGCGCTGTTTGCCGTTGTGCTCATGGTGAGTAACCTTGTCAAGACATTCACCATGCGACTCGTGTTGCGAGTGTATAACTCCTACTTTCACTTCGCCACTTTCGGCACTGTTGTCGCCCTCATCATCGACTACGGCAACTGCGCGACTTTCTTGCCTGTGCTCGCATTGTGTCTTGCCCACCAGTGTACTCTCCACTTCTCCATTTCCTCGTCGGTCGGGAAATATGCACCCACGGTGACACTCATCATTTTCACCGTTATACAACTCGCGCTTGATTTATTACCGGTAAAGTTAGTGTAAATGAAGGTTATCGTTGAGGCACACGTGCCCTATGCGGGCAATACTCTCGACAAGGTTGCCGACGTGCAATTCCTTGAGCCCGAAGAAATTACAGCGTCCGCAGTGCGCGATGCCGATGCTTTGATTGTGCGAACACGCACACGCTGTGACCGTGAGTTGCTTGACGGCAGCCGGGTGAGTTTTATCGGGACAGCGACAATAGGCACCGACCATATCGACTTGCGCTATTGTCGACAAGCGAGCATTACCGTTGCAAGCGCACCCGGTTGCAATGCCCCGGCAGTGGCACAGTGGGTGTTTGCCTCAATCGCCGCTTGCCACGAGAGACGCGCTGACCGACTCGTTCCTTTCACGCGGTCGAAACTCGGCATTATCGGCGTGGGACATGTGGGTAGCATTGTTGACAGGTGGGCGAGGCAATTAGGCATGGACACGATGTTGTGTGACCCTCCACGCTCGCGCGCCGAGGGGAACAACAGTTTTTGTTCGCTCGAGCAGGTGTTGGAACAATGCGACATCATCACCCTGCACACTCCGTTAACGAGCGAGGGCGAGGACGCGACATGGCACATGATAAACCGCGACACTCTCGACACCGCACGGCGATGCAAACTGCTGCTCAATGCCGCGCGAGGGGCTATTTGTGACACACGAGCAATGCTCGAAGCTCGCGACGACTTGATGTTTGCCATCGACTGTTGGGAAGGCGAGCCGACCATCTCGACACCACTATTACAACGCGCCACCATCGCGACCCCCCACATCGCAGGCTACAGCATTGAGGGCAAGCAGCGCGGCACCGCCATGGTGTTGGACGCCCTTGCCCGACACTTCGGGGTAAAAATCACGACCGCCATGCCCGACGCTCCGGCAGTAGGAGCCGACCGTGTCACGTGGCAAACAATAACAGCCGGCTACGACCCGATGTCCGACACCGTTGCTCTCAAAGCCGCTCCTAACCGATTCGAACAGTTGCGCAACGGCTACGCCCTCAGGCACGAGGTGGCGGCACCACCGTCATAGCATCACCCGCAGGCATCTTAATAATGTGTAATAAGATTATGAGACCTTTTACGACTTTAATCACCGTGATCGTGCTGCTGCTCGCGGGCGCGTGCGATAGCGTCAACAACAAGGAAGTACCCAACTTCACGGTACGCATCGACTTGAGCGGTCAAGGCATCTGGAACACCTACGGTGTAAGCGGTGTGGGCGAATGGCGCATATTCAATCGTGTAAAAAAAATACCCGGCAATTTCCCTTTCACCGCTAACACTTACACCGGCTATGCCGGGGTGCTGCTCATAATGGGACTTGACTCGAGTACGGGCGATTATTGTCCGCTCGCCTTTGATGCGGCATGTCCGGTCGAGAACTCAATGGATATTGCCGTCACCATTGATGCCGACAACTTCGAGGCTGTGTGTCCGCAATGCGGCTCGCGCTACAACGTGCTCACCGGCATGGGAGGTCCCGTGAGTGGCATAGCCGCCGGCAGCAAATACGGTCTGCGTGTCTATCACGCGAGAAGTGCTACGAGTGGCGGCTATATCATCACGAGTTATTAGCGTTAACTGCCGTTCATTTCACTTGCCACGTTTCGCCGGCAAGTATCATCTCGCGCAGCGAGCCGTAGCCGTGCTTGGCGCGCACGTCGGCAACCTGTGCGGCAACCTCGGTTTCATAGGTCGGCGCTTCGACATCGCGTATCACACCTATTGCCAACGGCAAGTCGGTGCCGTCCATCATCGCTAATTGTTGATGCAGGAAGTTGCTCTCGCAACGCGCATCGTGAACCAACACGTCATCTATCGTGTAACCGTCCTCGCCGAGCACGACTGCCTTGAGCCCGAAACCGTCCTGAACGAGACCGCGCTCGCCGTCCTTACCGAACAACATCTTTTCCCCGTGGACAAGGTGTATCGTACGTTCGGCACGAGTGGCACGATCGGTAACATGATTGTGAATACCGTTGTTGAATATCATGCAGTTTTGCAACACTTCAACAACGCTACACCCCTTGTGGGCTACAGCGGCAATCATCACCTCACGGCTCACAGTCAATTCCACGTCAATGCTGCGAGCAAAGAACGTGCCACGCGCGCCGAAGACAAGTTCGGCAGGCACAAACGGATCCTCGGTCGTGCCGTAGGGCGACGATTTGGACACAAATCCGCGAGCACTTGTCGGCGAATACTGTCCTTTGGTCAAGCCGTAAATTTTGTTATTCAACAACAACAGGTTGAGGTCGACATTGCGACGCACCTCATGGATAAAATGGTTACCGCCTATTGCAAGGCAATCACCGTCACCCGCCACTTGCCACACCGTCAGGTCGGGACGTGATGTCTTCACGCCGGTCGCCACCGCTCCGCCACGACCGTGTATCGTGTGGAAAGCGTACGTGTTCATGTAATAGGGCAAGCGACTGCTGCAACCGATGCCCGAAATAACGGCAATATTCTCGGGGGCAGTGCCTACCTCTGCCATCGCCTTGTGTAACACGTTCAACACCGCATGGTCACCGCAACCGGGACACCAACGCACCACTTGATCACTCTTGTAGTCCTTCGCTTCGAACTTTGTTGTATTGACTTGATTTTCCATGACCTTATTGTTGCTCACGGTTGATAATTCCGGTAATTCCTTCGGTCAGTTCCTGCACGAGGAACGGTTGACCCTGTATCTTATTAAGTTGTCGGACAGGCAACTCGGGCATCAAACTCAACAAGTAGCGCGCCATCTGGCCGCTATTGAGTTCGGCAACGATGACACGTTTGTAGCGTGACAATACCTCGCGCGTGTTGCGAGGCAAGGGAAAGATGTGTCTGAATTGTGCCATGGCAACCGGCGTGCCGGCAGCGCACAACTGCTCTACGGCAGTGTTGATGTGACCGTAGGTACCCCCCCACCCCACAACTATGGTGTCGGCATTGACATCACCGCCGACTTCGAGCGGTGCAATATCGTCGGCGACACGCTCAATCTTGGCGGCACGTGCACGTACCATTTGCTCGTGGTTTTCGGGGTTGTTACTCAATGCACCCGTCGAGTAGTCCTTTTCCAAACCGCCCACACGATGTTGCAATCCGGGCGTGCTGGGCACCGCCCAGTAGCGGACACCGCGCTCGTCGCGGTCGTAGGCATGCCATGTCGAAACTTTATCTTGGGGCACGCGGTTGGGACGTATCACAGGGTACTCATCGTCGTCGGGTATGCGCCATGCGCTCGACCCGTTGGCTATGAAAGCATCGGTGAGCAAGATAACCGGTGTCATGTGCTCAACGGCGATGCGAGCCGCCTCAAACGCGCTGCTGAAACAGTCGGTGGGCGACAATGCCGCCATCACCACGAGGGGACACTCACCGCTTCTGCCGTACAACGCCTGTTGCAAGTCGGTCTGCTCGGTCTTGGTGGGCAAGCCGGTGCTCGGACCGCCTCGCTGGACATCAATGACCACGAGAGGCAACTCAGCCATCACGGCAAGCCCCATAGCCTCGCTCTTGAGCGACAAACCGGGACCGCTCGTGCTGGTCACTGCCAATGCGCCTGAAAACGAGGCTCCTATGGCGGCACATATTCCGCCTATCTCGTCCTCCATCTGGCACGCTTTCACGCCCAGGTCACGACGCTTTGCCAACTCATGCAAAATGTCGGTGGCGGGGGTGATGGGATAGGAACCGAGGAACAAGGGCAAACCGCTCTTCTCACTCGCCATTATCAAGCCCCATGCCGTTGCCGTGTTACCGCTGACATCGGTGTAGGTGCCGGGACGCACATCATCGGTCTCAATGCGATAGGTCGACACGGTGGCGTGGATATTGTGACCGTAGTCGTAACCGCCACGCACCACACGCTCGTTGGCTTCGAACACAGCCGGTTTATTGGCAAACTTGTTCTTCAAGAAATGTATCGCACTCTCAAGTGGCATGTTAAACAGCCAGCACACGAGCCCCAACGCGAACATGTTGCGACACTTGAGCACGCTCTTGAGATCCATGCCTGTGCCCTCGAGGGCCGCCTTGACCATCGATGTCATGGGCACTTCAACCACTTGAGCCTTGAGCCCTATCTCGGTGTAGGGATCGTCGGTGGTGTACTCGGCCTTGGCAAGGTCAGCCGGACGGAATGTGTCGATGTCGACGATAGCGACACCGCCCCGATGCAAGAAGCGAGAATGCTGCTTGAGAGCAGCGGGATTCATCGCCACCAACACGTCACACTCGTCACCGGGCGTGTGAACACCGTGACCGATATGTACCTGAAATCCGCTCACACCGTTTAATGAGCCTTGCGGAGCGCGCACCTCGGCGGGATAATCGGGAAATGTGCTGATTTGATCGCCCACGCCCGCCGACACGTTTGAGAAAATGTTACCGGCAAGTTGCATACCGTCGCCGCTATCACCGCTGAAGCGCACCACTATGCTGTGCCGGAACTGTACTCTCGATTGTTCCATAGTAATATTTTAAGTTTACAAGTTTCAATGTAACTTACACAACCGTTCAACATCGTGTTAAACCGGGTTTCGTCAATTGACTTGACATACCCTTGAATTATTGTCGGACATAGACCCGCAATAAACGACAACCAATCATATCTTCATTAAAATCCTTATTGATGAGACCCGCTTTGATACGGTTCTCACTAAATTCGGTGCAAAGGTACAATAACATTATTTGCTATGCAAATTTTGTTTCACACCATTGCGGCATCGGTGGCGGGCACGAGTTCCGACAAGTCGGCAGGCAAGGGCACTCGCTCCCTTTTCATGTCACCGCTCGTGCCGAATGCTTCCTCGGGTGTAGTGGGGTATTCGGCTTGCATACTGCGATGCTTGCCGTATTCCCTGCGTTTGTCGTGATACCACGCTATCATTTCCAGTGTCAATCCGCGTGCCCACAAGTCGTGTTCGTAGTCGTCCATCTCGGCGATCAACTTTGCCGGTTCGCTCACTTCACGCCGATATAGCGGTATCTCATACCACGGCACAAACACCGCACTCTTGTCGCTCTCGCCTGCCACGGCACGCTGCCATTGAGAATGAAACACCTTATCGTATCCGTTAGCAGTACTTTCCATGACGATAACGGTCAACGGCAGCCGGGCTATCGCACCGCCGACGCTGCGCACCACGTCCTCGCCCGTGTCTTTCCAAAAGGCGACCTCGCTCAAATGAGCCATGGCAAGGTCTGTGCCACGCACGGCATCTTCACTGCGCGACGAGCCCAACACGACAGTACAACCGCGCGGGTGCAGGTCGAGCACGTTGGGCGAACCTGCGCTACGCATCGTCAACGATTTGCCGCCATCGAGCAACTCAACGGGGTAATTGTCCACAAGGTTGGCAAGCATACGCTTTATTGCGAGCGTACCGGTCAACTGATGAGAGAGTATAATCGAATTCCACCCCTTGCGATGCACTATTTGTATCCATGCCATGTACATCTGGGTTAGGGTGCTTCCTCCCCACTGCCGAGCCTTGAGTAAAATGATGCGTATCGGGGCGCCGGCAGCGCGTTGTCGCTCCATCGCCGCCAACAACTTGCGCTGACCGCGATTGAGAATTAATGGGACAAGCCTGCCGCTCGACTTGTCCTTGACGGTCACACACCGAGCACACCAGTACTCAAAGTCGTGGGCTATGCGCAACACATCGCGCGATTGACCGTCAAGAGTCAAGTAGTGGGGGTGCTCATGCAATAACGAAACGGGCAACATTGCGTCGCCACATGACACTCGCTCGCCACAACAGCCGTGCCCCGACAGCGGGTCATAACCGTTCTCAACGATTTCCAATTCCCGGTTGCGTAGATTATTCTCTGCAATATATTCCTCTAAATCAATCATAATCATCTTGTTACAACAATGGAGCCGTGGCACACCACGACTCCATCGACATTGAATTGATATTCACGTCCCCGACACGGTGCAAGACATCACACGGTGGTGATGCGCACGTGGGCGGCCGGATAACGCAGCACCACACACGAGGCCTCGGTCATCACGAGCGCGTCGGTATTGCGCGTGCCGCTTGCCTTGAGGTTGAGACTCTCGGCACTGAAGGGCAGGTGAGTGTATTTCACCAGATACTCGGGGTCAATCACGATGCCGTGGTGCGAGCGGTTCATCTCGTCAAAGACCTCGCTCAGCAAGATGTACAACGTGCCGAACTTGCTGCGCAACTCGGTGAAGTCAATACCCCACTTGCTCACACTCTCGTTGGCGAGTATGACGCGCGTCGTGTCCAACTTGCAGATGTCGCTGATGAGCGCGCTACCGGCAATGAGGATTTTACGACGCGAACCGGCATTGCCCGTAAAGCACTGCTTCATCAGTGCCAACACCTCGTTTGCTCCGAAACCCGAGTTCAACGTGTAGACGAAGTCGCCGCCGGCTTGCGACCATATTCCGCCCGTGAAGAGCACATGCTCCTTCTTCTCGGGATCCCATACCCTGCCGCGCGTGCCGAACAAAAACGACTTCTCCATGCCGAGGCGCATATCGTAAATCGCTGCCTCCTCCTGGTCGCTCATTGACCAACCGACCTCCTTGCGCGACATGCGTTGCAAGGTGCTCTGCTCAACCTGCATCTTGAAGATTTGGCAATTGTTTTCCAACCGTTTGGGCAAAGCCTCAAATTGTGGCGACTGCACGTCGAGTTCGGTTGCAGCACGTCCCATGCGCAGCAGACGCACACCCTCGTACAGTGTAGGCACACAACCCGCGTAGTTGCCTATCTTCTTGCCGTTGACGGCTGTCACGACAATGCCGTTGGTGTTGCGATCCAACACGTAGAGCATCAAGTAGTCTTTACTCTGAGTCACACCATCACTCTCGTAACCGCTGCAACCCTCGACGAGCACGGTATCACTGGCATCGAAAATCTCGTCATTGTCGGTCTTGAGGGTTATTGTCTGGGTTTGCGCCGTGGGCGACGGCTCAAAGTCTTCCTCGTCGTAGTCGCCAACAAGTGCTGCGCCGGTGGGTTTGGTGTCGACACTCCAGTAGTTGACGACCATGCTGCCGGCACGCTTTGCCGTGGCGTGACGCGTAATCTGATCAATGGGAGTCGCCATGGGGCGCACTTTCACGATTTGCCGGTCAATCTCGTTGAGCAACAAGTTGGGTGCTGCAATGGCACTAAGTTCGGTGGTCAGCGGTCCGTCTACAACATGCTTGCCACCGGTAGTTCCGTTTACAATCTCTGCCATAATAATTTTGATTAATTGATAAGTTGAATAGTTCTTCTATGGGGTGAACCATAGCAATGAATTGTTTGTTCTTCGCGTGTTGAGTTATGCGAGTCACCGGTTGTTGTACCCTATTATCACTTCTCTCGCTTGTTTGGAAATAATGAATACATTCTCAATCCCACACCGAGCGGCGCGTGTAAACCGGGAAGCCGCAGTCACTCTCGTCATCATCGGCTTTACCGCCGTCATCATCGGCATCGACAACCGGCGGTGTTTCTCGAGCCGTGGCTTCTTCACGACCTATACGATAGCCCTCGGCAACAGCACGCGTTATCAACTCGGCAAGCATCGACGGGTCGGCCGGATTGACAATCGGTTCGCTTGCACGTGCAGCGGTCGCGGGCTCTTCGGTTGTCGACTCGGGATTGAAAGGGGGTGGCACCACCGGCACCTCTTCTACCGGTAGTTTCTCTTGTGATAGTTTCTCTTGTGATAGTTTCTCTTGTTCCATAATGGTTGAATTAAAGTTCACGCCGCAAAATTATCAGCCACACACTTTCATTCACCACGTCATTTTATCACTTTGTCATGTCTTGTTCGGGCGTTGACCGTCACCGATAACAGTAGTATGGAGTGCTTTCTTAAGCGGTATGGGATACTTTCTTGATAAAAAATCGGGCAAGGGTAATAGTGGTATTGATTTTTTTATAACTTTGCACGTTGGAAGGTTTGCAAAACCAATAAACATTACTTCATATAATACATTAAACATTACCTATTTTCAATTGTTATGAAAACGATTAAACGCTTCAAGACGCTTGTCTTGTTTGCGGTGTTAATGCCTCTCATGGCGTGGGGTCAAGGTTGGCCCGCACAATATGGTGGCGTGATGCTGCAAGGTTTCTATTGGAACAGTAACTTCTACGACTACGCGACACTGTATCCCAGCAGTTACACCTATGGCGGCGTGACCACAAACGGCTGCACTACCGAACACGAGTCGAATGGCAGCATGATTAACGACAGTTGGTACTCGATCCCCAACGGCGCCGACATCGACGGCAAGGACTGGGGGTGGAACCACGGGTTGAACAGCGAAAACGCGTGGCGCCAGTGGAGCGCGCCCAACACGCGCTGGGCGACGCTGACCGCCAACATCAACGAGATTGCCGACTGGTTCGACGTGATTTGGGTGCCGCAGTCGGGCGCCAACACCGCTCCGAAGGAGTATGTCGCTTATACCGGCCAGCCCAACCCCGATTGTATGGGTTTCGTGCCGGTCTATTGGTTCAACCACGGCAAGACCGACACCAACGGCAACTACTACACCGCCACGTGGCACGCTCCCAAGCAGGATAAACCAAAGGGAACCTACTGGGACACTGAGGAGAGTGCCGAAATCAAGTCATGGTTCGGCACCGAGCAGGAGTTGAAGGACATGATTGCCGCTTACAAGGCTCGCGGCACTGCCATCATCGAGGATGTCATCCTCAACCACAAGGGCGGACTCGACTACTGGAGCACCGGCTGGTTCGCCGACTGCACCACCGATGCGGAAAAGATACAGTACTACAATAACTCCTACAAGCAGATGAGCTATAACTTCCCGTGGGAGACGAGCCACGACCCCGAGTCGACCTACATGCAGGACGGCTACGACATCACATGGAGCAGCCGTGACATCGTCAACGAGGACAAGTTATTCTCCAGCCCTATCGCATCGTGGTTCAGTGCAAGCGACAAGGGAGCAGCCGACACCGCCGACAACGGCGGTTGGGCACGCGACCTCGATCACACTAGTGCTCACGTACAATATAACATTAACAAGTACCTCGACTTCCTGCTCAACACGCAGGACAACAACGGACTCGGCTACAGCGGCTTGCGCATCGACTATGTGAAAGGCTTCAGTGGCAAGTACATGGGCTTGTTCCTCGGCAACCACACTCCCACCTTCAGCGTGGGCGAGTGCTACGACGGCAATGCATCGGGCACCGTGATACCGTGGATACAGAGTACCTACCGCAACGGCTTCTACCAGAGCGCGGCATTCGACTTCCCCTTGAAGTTGGACTGCATTAACCCCGCCTTCAACAATGGTGAGTGGGATAAACTCAACGATGGAGTGGCGCTCATCAACAAGGAGAATGACACGCAGTGGCGTCGCTACTCGGTTACGTTCGTTGATAACCACGACACCTTCAAGCACCTGCCCCACGACATCACCAACTACCGTGACCGCGTGAACAACCGCATCATGGGCGCCAACGCGTTTATCTTGTCTATGCCGGGCACACCGTGTGTGTTCTATCCTCACTACATGAACCCCGATTGGCGTCCCTCCATTCGCTTGTTCATTCAGGCTCGTCGTGCAGCCGGAATCACCAACATGAGCGGTGTGTTCGGCGACAGTGACAACTCGGCAAGCGGTGGCGGTTGGCGCGTCGTGGGCGACAACGGTTCGTTGCGCTTCGAGTGCGGTGATCACGCGACAAACGCACTCGCCGACGGTTATGTTCAAGTGTGGGCCGGCGACGACTGCCGCTTGAGCATCATGCTCGCCAACGAGAGCCGCACCGGTACCCTCACGGCTGCCGAGGTAGCAACCGAGATTGCCAAGGTGCGCAAGCAGAACCTCGTGAACGGCTATCCCATTATCGACAAGCCTAGCGGTCACTATCAAAACACAGTAGACGTGACTATACGCCCCAACAACGGCGATGTCAAGATTGTGTACACCGTCGACGGCACCGAGCCCAGCAAATACGGACGCGAGTTACCGGCGAACGGCACCACGCTCACCATCGGCAGTAACATGACGGTGAAGGCCGGCGTGCTCGTTGACGGTGAAGTGCCTCCCAGCACTGTCATCACGCGTCGCTACATCGTCAACGCTGCCGCGGCAACCGCCAGCAAAGTGTACGTTTATAAAGATGACGGTTGGAGCAATCCGCCGTATCTGTACGCATGGGACGCCGTGGACACCGACACCAAGTACACAAGCGACTACCCGGGCTGGCAATACTATTACACCCAAACAGTGGGTGGCATAGACTGGTATCACGCCACAATCAACTCAACCAACTTCTACGCCCAACTCAACTGGGGTGATGACACCAAGACACCTGACCTCGGCCCGCTCTCGAGCGATGTATTCTACATGTACCAGTACGGTGGCAAGGGTGTTGTCGACGTGACCAATGCCTTCATCGACATGATACACAACCCGACGGTGGCCATCGACAAGGGTTCGGGCTCTTACATCGGCAACTTGACAATCCAACTTGATGCCTCCAACCCCGACGACTACATCGCCTACGTGGTAAACAAGACAGGCGAGACCGCCACAACTCTCACCACCGGCAGTAACAACTGCCAGAGCCAAAGACAAATCACGCTCACCGCACCGGGCGAGTACACCGTCCAGGCCGCTATGGTACACAACGGCAGTCTCATCAACCGCGTCTCGCGCGTTTACAACTTGACACAGGCCGGCATTAAAGTGTACGTCAAGAATATGACTACCACTGCCGCTCCACAAATATGCTATTGGGGTGTCAGCGGATATTCAAACAGCGGTTTCCCGGGTGAGCCGCTCTCAACCACCGAGACCGTTGCCGGCCAGACGTGGTATGTCATGGAGTTCACGGGTGCGCAGAGTGCAAACTTCCTCTTTAGCTTAGGAGACGCAACCACTCAGACTGATGATATCAATCCCACTTCTTCAGGAGAGTATTTCTACTACTATTATCCGGCGGTAAAGTGCTGGAATACTACAGCAATAGGTAGAGGGGTTGCAATCAACGTTACTTCTAACTCAAGCCGAACGACGACGACCAAAGACGTTACATTTGGTTTTAAAGGCAATTACGGTCAAGTTTATGCATGGAACGATGATGGTTGGAAACCATTAGGAGCATGGTCCTCAAATCTTGCTTTCAGCGAGTTCTTCTATGATTCAGCTTCCGGTTACAACTATATTACGTTCCTTGATCCCCCATACGGAGGCGTGAATATCAAAATCCATGATGGTGGAGGCGAGACAAGTGGCACCACTTGGTACACGTCAAGCACAAACTTCAACTACAGTGGTGGTAGCTCAGTATCCACTTCAACCGGTGTTAACAGGATCGAGAACCCCACTGCAGTCGTTGTGACTCCATCCCCCATCAACATTTATGTTAAGACTAAAGGTGATGTGCAGCCCAAGGGTCACTACTGGAATGGAAATGGAGATATCACGACTTGGCCCGGTGAGTTGATGACTGCCACCGAGATAGATGGTGATGTGTGGTATCAAAAAACATTTACCGATCAAACAAGCGTCAGCTTCTTGATTAATAATAATGGTGATGCAGATAAGACCGGCAATATTGAGAATGTTACCGCCGGCGACCACTACTATTATTATAATGGTGACGGCGAATATTGGGATGTCACC
Source organism: uncultured Porphyromonadaceae bacterium (assembly GCA_937901905.1). Lineage (GTDB taxonomy): Bacteria > Bacteroidota > Bacteroidia > Bacteroidales > Muribaculaceae > Sodaliphilus. The sequence continues at coordinate 86,364 of CALDIF010000025.1, forward strand.
GAGCCGGTACCCAGCATCGCAACGGTGCAAGTGGGTAAGACGTATGTGTACTTCGTGAACGAGAAAGATTGGCCCGCACCCTACATCTACAGTTTCACCGAGGTGGGCGGTTCGTCACTTGAGGTGAACGGCGCATGGCCCGGTCAGTTGCTTGACGAGCCGGTCGGTATCTCACCCGACGGTCATGCCATCTACTTGATTGAGTTCACCGGTGACGTGCCCACTACGCTAATCTTCAGCAACGACGGCGACAAAACGACCCAGACCTACGACTTGGAATTTGTCAACGGCGGATACTTTACCAACGCGTCCGAGGGAAGCGCCTCACGCGGAGGCGATTTGGTCGGTGTGGCTCGCGGTGTGGCAAGCAAGGGTGACGACACCCAAATCGTGTACACCACGTGGACTTTGGCACAGATAATCCAATACGGCACCGTGGGCGACTACTACATCGTTGCCAACGATGTCACCGTGGGTTACGATGTCGACGGCTCGACGTTCTATATCAAGGACACCAATACCGAGGGTATTCAGCCCAGCTTCCCCGATGACGAGTACGTGCGTCGCGGTCATGTGTACGACAAGATTTACAAGGGTAACCAAGAACTCAACTTCGACCAGAGCAACTGGGCACGGTTGGAACTCAAGTCCGGTCAAAGCCTTAGCGGAACTACCCAAAAGTTCATTCAAGGTGGAACTATCTTGTGTCAATTCACCGATGCCGTCAACCCCACTCTCGTTGTGGTGAGCGATGTTACTCCGGTGCTCGGCGATGCCGACAACACGTTCTTCATGAATGAGTATTGCCCCGCCAACTTCTCGGAGCAACCGGCTGCCGAGGACGACGGTTGGTTCTTCGTCAAACCGCGCATCAGCGAGTTTTGCAAGATTCGTTGGGCTGTGTACGATGCAGCAACAGACGCATTCTACACACCCGAGTCGACAGGCGGCGATCAAGGCACCAACGGTGCTAACATAGGCGGTTGCCTCAAGATCGGTCAAGACCTTCGCGCAGTACAGGATGCCTTCATTGATGGTGCTGCCTACAAGATGACGGCTATCATTCACAACACCGAGGCTTCTTATCCCGGTCGCAGCGCGGTTGCCCGTCGCATCGGTGTCAACAAGGACATCACCTCGAGCGACGGCATTGACCTGATATTGCTCACAGCCGAGACGAGCACGACCATCACGGGCGTTGACGACATTGATGCTGTTCGCGAGCCGGTGAATGTGCGTTACATCAACTTGCAGGGCATGCAGTCGCAAAAGCCGTTCGACGGTGTCAACATCGTCATCACGACCTATAGCGACGGCACGAGCACTACAAGCAAGGTGCTGAATTAATGTTTCCTCATTGAGCGAAACTGTTACAGATGTAGAACTTACACATAACCACCTATTAGGGATAAGTTACATTAAGTTTTAGATTGGGGGTTGCTCTTATCGTGAGATAAGGGCAACTTTTTGTTACGCCTCACACACTCGACGAGCGGTAACATCACCACGCCGACCGACGACCTGCAATGCACACTTAAAAATATTGAAAAACGCTATTCATTTACTCAAGTGTAAACTCTTTTTACTAATTTTGCACTATCATAGCGATAATAACACTTTTAACTACGATAAAAATGGCAAAACAAGAAGACGTTTTCAAGAAAATCGTGTCCCATGCTAAGGAATACGGTTTCGTGTTCCCCTCAAGCGAAATTTACGACGGATTGGGCGCAGTATACGACTACGGCCAAAACGGTGTGGAACTCAAGAATAACATCAAGCGTTATTGGTGGGAAGCGATGACATTGCTGCACGACAACATTGTGGGTATAGACAGTGCAATCTTCATGCACCCCACTATTTGGAAGGCGAGCGGTCATGTTGACGCGTTCAACGACCCGTTGATTGACAATCGCGACAGTAAGATGCGCTACCGCGCCGACGTGCTCATCGAAGATGCCATTGCCAAGATTGACGAGAAGATATACAAGGAAGTGGAAAAGGCACGCAAGCGCTTTGGCGAGTCGTTCGACGAGACAATGTTCCGCTCGACCAATCCGCGTGTACGGGAACATCAGGCTCGTCGCGATGAGTTACACGCCCGCTACGAGCGAGCGATGAATGCCAACGACCTCAAGGAATTGCGCCAAATCATTGATGACTACGAGATTGTTGACCCGGTGAGCGGCACGTGCAACTGGACCGAAGTGCGACAATTCAACCTCATGTTCAAGACTCAAATGGGCAGTGTGGGTGATAACGCGATGGACATCTACTTGCGCCCCGAGACGGCTCAAGGTATATTCGTCAATTTCTTGAACGTGCAGAAGACGGGTCGCATGCGCATTCCCTTTGGCATCGCACAGATAGGCAAGGCTTTCCGCAACGAGATTGTGGCACGTCAATTCATCTTCCGCATGCGCGAGTTCGAGCAAATGGAGATGCAATTCTTCGTGCGCCCGGGTGAGGAACTCAAGTGGTTCGAAACGTGGAAAGCGGCTCGCCTGCGTTGGCACAAGGCGCTGGGTATGGGCGACGACAAGTATCGCTATCACGACCACGAGAAGTTGGCCCACTACGCCAACGCCGCCACCGACATCGAATTCCGCATGCCATTCGGCTTCAAGGAGGTGGAGGGCATACACAGCCGCACCGACTTCGACCTCTCGCAACACGAGAAATACAGTCGCAAGAAAATCCAATACTTCGACCCCGAGTTGGGCGAGAGTTACACCCCCTACGTCATCGAGACGTCTATCGGTGTGGATCGCATGTTCCTCTCGGTGTTGTGTTCGTCCTACGAGGAGCAGGCTCTTGCCGGCGGCGACACACGCGTGGTATTGCACTTGCCCAAGGCTTTGGCACCGGTCAAGTGTGCTATCCTGCCCCTTGTCAAGAAGGACGGCATGCCCGAGAAAGCACGCGAAATTCTCGACCTGTTGCGCTTTGACTTCGCGTGCCGGTACGACGAGAAGGACAGCGTGGGCAAGCGTTATCGCCGCCACGATGCCATAGGCACACCCTATTGCATCACCATCGACGGACAGACACCGGAAGACAACACCGTGACATTGCGCGACCGCGACACCATGGAACAGGAACGCGTCGCAATAAGCGAATTGCCGGCGATTATCGGACGCGAGTGCAGCCTCAATAACTTGTTACGTCAACTCATTTGAGCCATGAAGAGATTTCCCGTTTACATCATCTCGGTTGTTATCGCACTCACCGCGTTGAGCGCATGCCTCAAGACCGACGACGATGACAAGTACAAGGACTGGCGCCTTGAGAACGAGCAGTGGTACAACACCCAAAAACTCAACACGTCCTACTACACCGTTGTACAACCCACATGGAACACCGGTGTCGACATTCTCATGCACTGGTACAACGACCGCAGCCTCACGGCGGGCAACCTCAAGCCCCTCTACACGAGTACTGTCGATGTCAAGTACCATGGTGCTTTATATGACGGCACGGCGTTTGACTCGTCTTACCTGCGCACATCGCCTGCCGACAGCATCTTTCGCCTGCAAGTGAACAGTAATGTTATCGAGGGGTGGGCCGTCGCGCTCACCAACATGCGCGTGGGCGACAGTTGCCGTGTCGTGATACCTTACAACCTCGGTTACGGCTCTTACAGTCGTGGCACCGTCATCAAACCGTACTCAATGTTGGTGTTCGACATGAAATTGCAACAAATATACACCTACGAGACCAAGTGATGTTGGCACGAAAATTGCATTGCAACTCCCCGAAAGGGCAACATCAATAGTGTTCTCACCCCCGATTTATAACTCCAAACGTGTGATATGAGTTCAGACAGTCTAGTTATAATCCCGACCTACAACGAGCGGGAGAACGTGAAACAAATCATCACCGCTGTTATTGACATTGAGGAGCACCGGTTCGACGTGCTCATCATTGATGACGCGTCGCCCGACGGCACAGCGACAATCGTGGAACAGATGATGACCGAGCCACGCCATGCCTCTCGCGTACACTTGCTCAAACGAGCCGGCAAGTTGGGACTCGGAACGGCTTACATTGCCGGTTTCCGTTGGGCGTTGGAGCACGGCTACGACTATGTCATCGAGATGGACGCCGACTTCTCGCACCCTCCGCGCAAGTTGGTCGATTTGCAGCGGGCATGTGCCGAAGGCGGTGCCGATGTCGCTGTGGGCTCGCGCTATCTGACCGGTGTCAACGTCGTCAATTGGCCCATGGGCAGGGTACTGATGTCATACTATGCGTCGGCCTACGTGCGCCTGATAACCGGCATGAAAGTGCGCGACACGACGGCAGGCTTCGTGTGTTACAGGCGCGAAGTGCTTGAGGCGATAGACCTTGATCGCGTGGAATTCAAGGGGTACGCGTTCCAAATCGAAATGAAATTCACGGCTCATCGCATGGGATTCGTGATCAAGGAAGTGCCCATCGTGTTTGTCAATCGCGTGTCGGGCACCAGCAAGATGAGTGGCGGCATCTTCAGCGAGGCACTCTTCGGTGTAATGAAATTGCGGTTGCAAGCAATGTTCGGTGCATCGAAGTTCAAACGCAAACCCACACTGTAATAACCCACAAAATACCTCGCACGCGGTGCGACTACAACTATGGCTATCTCGAGGTTGAAACGTGAAAACATCTACCGTGTTGACCCCAATGTGGGTCTCGACAATGCGACCGTGCAACGGAGTCGCTTGGAGCATGGTCACAACGTACTCACGCCGCCAAAGCGCACTCCGCTGTGGCGACAGTTCCTCGGGAAGTTTGACGACCCGCTCATCAAAATCTTGCTCGTCGCCCTGTTGATGTCAATGGGACTCGCGTTGTATGAATACTTCTACATCAAACCCGGCATTGAGACGCTGTTTGAACCGATAGGAATTTTTGTCGCTATCGTGCTTGCGACCTTAGTAGGCTTCATTGTCGAGGTGAACGCCGCGCGCAAGTTCGATATACTCAACCGCACCAACGATGACATTGCCGTTAAAGTGCGACGCGAGGGGCACGTCACTCAGGTGCCTCGGCGCGATGTCGTCGTGGGCGACATCGTGCTGCTTGACACCGGCGAGAAAGTGCCTGCCGACGGCGTTCTCGTGACAAGTTATAACCTCACCGTCAATGAAAGTTCGCTAACCGGCGAGCCCGAAACGTGGAAAAGTCACGACGAGGAAGAGGAAGACCATGTGTGCGCCTACCCTCGCAACCTGTTGTTGCGTGGCAGCAACGTTATTGAGGGGTCATGCGAGATGCTTGTAATCCGCGTGGGCGACACCACCGAGTACGGCAAGGTGTTCCGCACCGCCCAAGAGCAGACCGGCACCAAGACTCCGTTGCAGGTGCAATTGGAACAATTGGGAACCGTTATTGCCCGACTGAGTTACGTCATTGCCGCGCTCATCGTCGTCGGTCGCACGGTGACTTACTTTGTGCGTGGCGGAGCAGACGAGTTTGACTACACCGACTTCGACTACTTCATCAAGACAGTCATGCTTGCCGTGACCCTTGTAGTGGTGAGTGTACCCGAAGGCTTGCCCATGAGCATCACCTTGTCACTGGCATTGAGCATGCGCAAGTTGTTACATCACAACAACCTCGTGCGCCGCTTGCACGCCTGCGAGACAATGGGTGCCGTGACCGTGATTTGTACCGACAAGACGGGCACTCTCACCCAAAACCAGATGCAGGTCGCACACTACAACTTCTACAACTTGCCCGACCATGGCGATAATGCGGTTAACGTTCCCTCTCCGGCACAACGTCAGTCACGACGGCTATCGCTTGACAATCATGCCCACGAGGTCGTGGCGATGAGCCTTGCTTGCAACAGCACGGCACACCTCGACACTACCGTTCCGGGGCGACTGCGTGCAATCGGCAACCCCACCGAGGGCGCGCTGTTGTTGTGGCTCAAAGCGAACGGCTTGAATTACGAGGACGTGCGCGCCCGCTACGACGTGCTGTCGCAGTTGCCGTTCTCCACCGAACGCAAGTTCATGGCGACAGTGGTGCGCCGGCACGGTGACAAGACGGGAAAACGCCTGTTACTCGTTAAAGGAGCCTACGAGGTAATAAGTCGATATTGTAACCGTGTCGCCAATCGAGCCGCCACTTTCGAGCAAGTGCAAGACAGTCTCGTTCACTACCAACTCAAGGCAATGCGAACCCTCGCGTTTGCCGTAATGGAACTCGGTGAGGGTGAACGCAATCCTATCAATATCAAGAAAGATCGCCTCGAGTGTCCCGACAAGATGGAACTGCTGGGCATCGTTGCCATCAGCGACCCCGTGCGCGACGATGTGGCTGCCGCTGTTGCCGATTGTCACCGCGCCGGCATCAAGGTAAAGATTGTCACCGGCGACAACGCCCTGACCGCCCGCGAGATAGGTCGCCAAGTGGGCATATACATCAACGAGCGCAACGCCGAGAATGAAGTGATTACCGGCCCTCAATTTGCAGCCCTACCGCCATCAATCGTGGCCTCTCGCGCTGCCCAAATCAAGATAATGTCGCGCGCACGACCGCAGGATAAGGCACGGTTGGTACAAGTGCTGCAACAGCAGCAACAAGAAGTGGTCGCTGTCACCGGCGACGGCACTAACGATGCACCCGCGCTCAATGCCGCTCAAGTGGGTTTGTCAATGGGCGACGGCACCAGTGTCGCCAAGGAGGCGAGCGACATCACTATACTTGACAACTCATTCGCAAGTATCAACAAGGCCGTGTTGTGGGGACGATCGCTCTACCGCAACATACAACGTTTCATCTTGTTCCAACTCACCGTGAACGTGTGTGCATGCCTTGTTGTCGCTATCGGCTCATTCTTCAGCATACAACCGGTGCTCACCGTCACGCAGATGCTTTGGGTAAATCTTATCATGGACACGCTCGCGGCGCTTGCCCTTGCATCACTGCCCCCCAACAGCGTTGTCATGCGTGAAAAACCACGTGGATTGAGTCAAAATATAATCACGCGAGAGATGAAGTGGTTTATAGGCGTGTCGGGCTTGTTATTCACCGCCGTTATGCTCGGATTATATTGGTACTTACACACAGTCGACATCACCCAAATACATGGTGTGAGTGACATTCTCACTGCCGGTCACGGCGATTTCAATAGTATCTCAAGTGTTGAAATTTCGGTGTTTTTCACCACATTTGTCATGTTGCAATTTTGGAATTTGTTCAATGCACGCATGTACGGCACCGGACATCACATGTGGTGGCACAACAACCGACACAGCAAGTTTTTCTTCGCCGTGGCAGCCATTATATTAATCGGACAAATATTGATAGTACAACGCTTCGGGTGGCTCTTCGACTGCGAACCGCTCGACACGGGCACGTTAGTCATGATTATCGTCGGCACTGCACCCGTCATGTTGATTGGCATGATATACCATAAGTTAAAGCGCAACTCACTGCATGTTGACACGACCGACGTTGAGAGCCGCATTGTCAAGCAATAATCCCCTCTTTCGTTACCCGTTAAACTTTAAACGTTACCCACGCCGCAGGCGTTACCCGTTACTCCCCTATCGGTTGAGGGCATGGGGCGACAGTCGTCTTGTCAAAAGCCGGCATATAGGAATGGATGGACATCGCTCCCACTCACCTGCAACACGAGTTGAACCACAACCAGCAACACCACGAGACGCAACCACCATGACGTGTTCACAAACATGTGTCGCGCCCTGTCCGAATAAGTCATGGGAATAAAATGGCTGACCATAGCAATGGTCATCAGCAGGCACAACAACGGACGGCGACTGATTAATACAGGGATATAGGCGACATCAAAACGTGATACCGTTCCCGAGATGATGCTCCATGCCGTCGCGGTGTCGGGCGTGGCAAAAAACACCCACAACAGCGTGACGACCACGAATGTCGCAAATCCCGAGGCGATAGTGACAATGCGCGTGTTTTCCACCGCTTTCAAGCGAGGCAACAACAGTTTGTGCACACACAAGGCAACGCCGTGTCCCGCTCCCCACACAATGAAATTCCAGTTGGCTCCATGCCAAATACCACCCACAAGCATCGTGGCCAACAAGTTGAGATGTTGACGCAAACGTCCCTTGCGGTTACCGCCAAGCGTGATGTAGACGTAGTCGCGCAACCACAAGGACAACGAGATGTGCCACCGTCGCCAAAACTCGGTGACATTCAACGAGCGATACGGGAGATTAAAGTTCACCCCGAGGTCAAACCCCATTATACGCCCCATACCGATTGCCATGTCGCTGTAACCGGCAAAATCCATATAAATTTGTATGGAGAAACCGAGCACCGCTACCAACAGTTCGAAACCGCTGTACCCCGAGGGCGAGCCGTAAACGATGTTTACATATTGGGCTATATAATCGGCGAACACACATTTTTTCACCACACCGAGCAGGAATTGCCACAGTCCGTCCCACACTTGAGAGGCTGTCGCCGGACGGTAATCGTACAACTGTGGCATGAAATCAACAGCACGTACAATGGGACCTGCAACCATACACGGAAAAAACGTGAGATAAAAGGCATAGTCAAGCAGACTGTTTACCGGTTTCATCTTACCGCGATACACATCAACCACGTAACTGATGGAACGGAAAGTGTAAAACGATATTCCCACCGGTAAAATGATGTCGAGCGGAGCAAAGTTGCCACCCACGATATCGTGCCATGTCGCAAGCGCAAAATTGGCATATTTGAAGTAAGCCAACAATCCCACCGAACACGCTACCGAGGCTCCGAGCATCACACGTCGCCGACCGACATCGGTCGAAGTAGCGATGGCATGTGCCGCAGTCCAGTCCATGGCAGCAGTGAGTAACATGAGCATGGCGAGCACGCCACTGCCCTTGATGGCACAATAAAGCGAGAAAACCGACACGAACACCGTCATTGCTCGCCGGCGCGATTGCAACACCGCCAACATGGGGAGGAACACAAGCATCAGTCCCCAAAACAAGCCCGATGACATCATCAACGGGACTCCCGGAGTGGGCATTAAAAAGTCAAAATTCATGGTTACTTTTGGTTGGGTTGCAGCACTACCGTACCTGTTGACTTGCCGTACTTTTCAATGGGTTTGTCAAGGCGAATGGGATAGTAACTGGTGTTGACAATCCAGTCACACACACGGTCACACCACAATGCTGCCGAAGCCTTGGTGGGGTGAGCACCGTCTTTGGCACGCTGGAAAGTATCGTTTTTACTCAAGTAAAACGAGCCCTTACGACACGTGCTCTCGAGCATCTCGTTGATGCCGGTATCGTCTTTCCAGTTGGGGGGACCGATCCAAATGTAAGGCAAAGAGCCTATCTGACTCAATATTTCGTCAAGATAACGTTGTCGCTTGGACTTGATATCACGAACGAACAATTCATTGGAGCCGAGGCACACGAGCACATAATCGGGGTTATACTGCTTGATAAATTGTGCCAAGCGCGTGCTGCGTCCCCACACCTCGGTGGTACTGCTATACCACCTCACACCGTACAGTTTATGACCGTTGTGCGCGGCGTACGCCGCCATGCGCGGTTGCAGCCCGTCAAGCATCGAGTCGCCTATAAACAAAATCGTCTTTGCCGTCGTGTCCATCGGTTGTCGCACATTGGCGATGGGGGCTGTTTCCACATCGTTGCCGTCCGGCTTGTCGGCAGTCGCCATCGCGGCTGTGTCGGCTGTGACACCACCCGAGCCGAACAACTCATCGGCTATGGTAGGCACCGTCAATTCGGCTCCGTCCCACAGGGGGATATTCTCCCTACGGAGGGACACAACAAACATTATGGAAAATGCCAGCAGCAACATTGCCGACAACGAGATAAGCGGTTTAAGTTTCATCGGTCTATCAGTTGACAATTAAACTAATCAATCGGCGAGAGTATCACACACCGCATCACACACCGGCGGTACCGGCGTCCTCAATGGGTTTGAGTAAACGGTCAACGGCGACATCAACGGTGTCACGCCCGGGTTTCACATCAACACCGGCTTGGCGTGACTTGACATTACGCCCCTCGGCATAATGATGTGCCACGTCTTGCGGCGCTCTCTCAACGCGTGTCACCACCGGCTTCACTGTCGTGCACAAACACTCGCCGCCACCGGTCATCGAACCTTGTTGCAGGTCGGCAGCAGCGACAGTACGGTAATAACACTTGTGGGCATAGTCAAGAATGAGTATCAATTGGTCGTCCGGGCGCATAGGCACGGCGGCTACAAGCCGATGATCGGCGAGATAGTTGTAATCACCACGGTCGCTCTTGTCGATAATATCGCTCATCGGCACCTTGACCACCTCGGTATCATCATACACAAGCGCGAGCCAACCGCTCACCTCGTCTTCATGAATAACCAGTGCGAGGTCAATCATCTCGGGCTCGCTCGCATCATAGTAGAAATCATCACGCGTGACACGATATTTACCGCCCTTAATCAGGTACAGATAAGCGACAACATCGTCAACGTAGGTCTCGTCGTAAGCGTGCAACGCATTGGCACGCAGTGTTGCTGTCATCACCGTGGGCGAATAGACCGGAACAACGTTTTCCTGTTGCTGCGATTTGGCTGCAACGTCTTCATGCTCGGGCGTGACAACCGGTTGCTCATCACCGGCAACGACTTCGGGCATTGAGGTTGCAGCGGCGAAGATGCGATGTCGCTCACGCACAAATGCTTCAATATCTTTCTCTTTGATGATAGTGGTTGACGTGTCTTGACGCTCCCATGCCACACCGTCGAGCAGAGCGAGGTCGGGCGACGGGCTGATGTTAATAATGTAAACGGGGCGGTCGCCACTCTCGGTGTCCCAGTCACAAGTGATGAGCCTGCCGAGCGTCTGCCCGAGGTGTTCGTGTATGGCATTGCGCACATGCAGCCCGAACTTGTCCTTCGGCTCGCCCGACTCGTGGCGGCTCAAGTAGGCGAGATCGTCCACCACACCGGCGGCGTAACCGAGGTCGTTCACACCGATATATATTTTGCCGCCCTTGGCATTGAGCATGCCGGTGATGCGCTCGAGAATGTGGTGCATCTGGTTGACGGGGTCGGGAGTGATGTGCGAGCCCGAACGACGTGCCGGATAAATTATGCTCATCTTGAACTCGGTGTACAGGTTTTCGTTACCGTAGTACTTGCCCGCACGCTCGGTGGTAGTACTCACGTTAAGCAGTGCCCTGACACCGGTGACGATGTCCTCGTCGCGGGTTTTCACGCCTGCCTCGTGAAGCATATTGTAAGCCAATGCGAGACGGGCAAGACGACAGGTATCATCGGTGTTACCGTTGTCAATATAGTCGCGCAACGTGTTGTTGCGCTCATCGTTACCCATGCTGTCGGCAATGAACAGTTTCTCATAGAGCAACAACGTGGCTTGGCGTGTCATCTTGCCCTTACCGATTGAGATGAGACGTTCACTGTCTACAGCGTTATTACGGTCGTAGTCGAACATCAATCGGATTAGTTGCTTGTGCGCCTCGCAGTCGGCGGCAAGTTGCTCGTCGCCAGCCATGAGTGCCATCAGCCGCGCGAAAGCGACAAGGTCAAAGGTCTTGAGGTAGTCATCTTGCAACTCGGCATAGCGCAATACAATTCGAGCGAGCGCAATCATGCGGTCGGCAGGCAACTCGTCATCTATCGCGAGCATCGGGTCGAAGTCATCATCATCACTCGCGGCGACACTGCCAATCGCCACCGCTTGCATGAGGTTGTGGAAGGTTACAGCCGGGCTGAACATCTCGGTATCGGTGGCAAGTTCGATAATTTCCCCATAGATATTAAGACCGTTCTCGGCGCGCGTCACGCGCGCTCTGACATAGGTAGACGGTTTGAGCGTGCTGAATTCATCGGTTTTGGGCAGCCACAAGGTGTAACCCTCGCGAGTGATAGCACTGTAGTTATTGCCCCTGTTATTGGTAATGGCGGCAATGTGACGCGCAGTAATATCGGCAAGCACCTGTTGCTTGACGAAAGGCTCGATAACACTGTTTTTCATCTCAAAACGCATCTTGCCATCGTCACTGTAACCGACGGTGCGCACCTTGAACACGAGTTGCTCGTGCGATTCATCATCGAGGAAGTCATCATAACCGGGACGTATCTCGTAGGCAACAATGTCCTCGTAGTTGAGCCAGCCCTCGCCCTCATACTTCACCCGACTGTCATCGCTGTTTATAATGGCACACAACAAACGTTGATCGGCACTATCAACGCTCTCGACGGTGACGGTCACCTCATCGCCTATGCCGGGACGTATGGGTGTGTGAGCACTCTTGTGTGCCATGGCGCGGTCGAGCATCAACAGGCGTTCGATGTCACTCCACTTGCTATAACGCGCGCCTATCGCGTTCGAACGCAACTCACGCGTCGAAACCTTTTCGGGCATGGCTATCTGCAAGCCCTGCACTGCAAGCGTCGACTCGTCAAAAATATCATTGCACATACTCACGGGAACCTGTGGCATCAAGGTGATTGTGCGCCCCTCGATGATGGCACGCGCCCGAGCGCCCGTGAAGGTGCGTATCGAGTAACGCGTGTCGCCACCGATCGTGCCGACACACTTGGTGAGCAAGGTCGTGACATGTGCCGTGTCTTTCCACTCGAACTCAACGGGTCGCCCGGCAGTGCCGCCCATCACGGCATCAAACGCTTTCCTCAACAGGCGTTCCGAGCCATATGCCCCGGGTAACGTGAGGTAACGATATAACCGCGACCTATTGGCATCAAGGTCAACACTGTCTTTGGCAGGGTCGGCAATGAGTGATTGAATGGCAATCGACTCTATCATCTGTGACACCTTGGCATTGTCAACAGCGTTGCCTATCACGCTCAAGTTGTCCAACGACGAGCAATTTTGGCGAATGTATATCTCAAGTTGACTGACGAACGCGCTCCTGAACGGTTCTTCCATGACACGCCGCTCGCCCCACCCTCTCGTCACTTCGAAGATGTGAGCCATGTTGACATTGATTAATTCGGGACGCAACATGAAAATGTTCATCAGTATACTCAACCCGTCATGCGGACGATAGATGTATCCGGCAAGTTTGAGTTTGGCGAGCAAATCACGTATGAATTTTTCATGTTGACTGTCGGCAACAAGTTTCACTGCCGTGAGGCGATAATCGGTCTGCCTGATAATATCGGACAGCCGTTCTCGTCCGCAACGCGATGTGTCGCTCGGGAAGCCGGCGAGATAATCACAGCCCTCAAGCATATACATACACGCGCCCGACAAGGCTCGCAGGACGTGTTGCACGACTTTCACCCTACTTGATGACAACTTACCGCGCTTACAGTACTTCACCAACCAATCATTCAACTGAGCACTCATATGCTCGAGCGCATCAACGGGCCACAAGGGCACACCCGTCTCACGGTCGTTGCGTGCACGCTCGATAATCTCGCGATCAATCAGATTGTAACAATAGCGATCAATGGCATTGTCGGTGTCCAACGTGTGGTTTAACAAGTCTTCGACGGTAATCGCGCATGTTTTGTCACTGCCTTCATCAATGAGTGTGAGTGTAACCGTTGTCTTTGCACTGCGACGCACCCTGCATTTAATTTGCTGACCTTTGTGTAGCCGCCGTGTACCGAATTCGGTTAAATTCAGCAGCAATCCATGCTCGTCCTTGACCTTATAAAAACCCGACTGATCGGCAACGGTGTGGTCTTCACTCACGACAAAGTCAAACGTTCCACCTTTCTCGTAAAAATCAAGTATTATTTTGCGGACATTTTGCCTGATATATGGCCTGCCGTCCTTACCGATATTGCCCACAAAACACTCAATGGTGTCGGGAATGGGACGCCCGATTTGAAACTTGATTTTGTTTATACTGTAGTTTTTTCCGTCATCTGCCCTAACGACATAGACTGTTTTCTCCGGTGAATTCTCATCGGGTACGAGTGGGAAGAACTTGATCCGCCCATCGTTAATAGCGGCATTACCCATGTAATTGATTTTTTATGATTTATTAAAGGAAACACTCTCGGCAATTATGCCACTTGCAAAGATACAAAAAATATATTGCTTGCCAATCGACTTGAGTTACACTTGCTCGCACTTAAGGGATAACAGTAATGGCATCTACCCCCATTTTAACTATTGAAGGTCGTTTCTCACCCACCATGTACATTAAAAAAAGGCTACCCACCATGTGATGAATAGCCTGGTAACCCCGTGGAGCATAGCGGACTCGAACCGCTTACCTCAACACTGCCAGTGTTGCGCTCTACCAGATGAGCTAATGCCCCGAAATGCGGTGCAAAGGTAATGCTAATTTTTAAACTGACAAATTTTTGTTCAAAAAAAACTTGATTTTTTTATAAATCGGAAGCGTCGCGTGTGGATTTTTGTCCGAATATGGTGGAAATTATGTGCAAAAGTTCCATTTGTGACCAATTTTTTTAAATATTTTGTCTCGGTGGAATGTCGTTTTGAAAAATTATTGTACTTTTGCAAAAAATTGGTAACTATGCCTTCGACCGAATTGAAACTGAAACTGCAGAGCCTGTCGCGCAAGGTGGAAATCCTGCGCAAGAGGTATCTTGCACTTCAGTCTGAACGCAAGGAACTGAAACGTACCGTCGAGCGGCAGGAGATCGAGATCGAGAAACTGGAAAAGGAAGTTGCCCAGCTGAAGGTTGATAATGAGTTCCTGCGTGTGGCTCACACGGTGCCTCGTGATCCCGAGACGGTCAACAAATACAAGAAACAGGTTGCCAAAATGGTGCGGGACATTGACCGGTGCATCAAACAGTTGAACGCTTGACACGACAAGAATTTGATGTTATGGCCGACAATAATAACAAAGTGAAAATATGGATTCAGCTCGCTGACGCCTCCAATCCCATCGCCCTGAGCATCGCGCCAGAGGATGAGGAGAATTACCGTAAGGCCGAAGAACTTGTCAACACATTGTGGAAGAAGTGGATGACCCGTTTCGGCGGCGAGTCGGCTGATGTGTTGGGCAGGGTGGCGTTCCAGTTTGCGAGACTGTATTTGGAGGCTTACGGTGAAAACCGTGAGGTCAATGATTTCCTGAATGGATTAGATACTCAACTCAATGCCCTGCTGGGCAAAGAGGAGGAGTGACACTCTGAGTGAATCAGGTTCCTGCACCACTTTAGGCTTAATGCGATTTCCTGCTGTTAAACAGCAGGATAGGCATTGCTTGGGGTGGTGCTTATTATTAAATATTTTATCAATTTATAAATGAACACAATAGTAATAACTGTTATTGTAGCCATCCTGGCGATGGCGATTGGCTGGGGCGTGGCCATGTATCTCTCTCGGAAGAACGCCAAGTCCCAAGCCAACGAAATTATCGAGAAAGCCCGTCTTGAGGCCGAAGTGCTCAAGAACAACGAGGTGATGAAGGGAAAGGAAGCCGGAATGACCATCAGGAGCGAAGCCGAGAAGGAGGCCAATGCACGATTGACCAAGGTGCAGACCAGCGAGGCCAAGCTCAAGCAGCGCGAGATGCAGCTCAACCAGCAGCAAGGTGAGGTGCAGCGCCGCCGCAACGAGGTGGACAACCTCAAGGTGAATGTCGAGAATCAGATGGCTTTGCTCGATCAGCGCAAAACCGAGGTTGACAAGATGGAAAAGAGCGTGCGCGACACCCTGGAGCACGTCAGCGGTCTCTCGGCCGAGGAAGCAAAGGAGAAGCTTATCGAGTCCCTCAAGGACGAGGCCAAGACCAATGCCGCCAGCTATATCAATGATATCATGGACGATGCCAAGATGACCGCCACCAAGGAGGCCAAGCGCATCATCATCGAGACCATCCAGCGTGTGGCTACCGAGACTGCCGTCGAGAACGCTGTGACGGTATTCCATATCGACAATGACGAGATCAAGGGGCGCATCATCGGTCGCGAGGGCCGCAACATCCGCGCCCTGGAGGCCGCAACCGGCGTCGAGATCGTTGTTGACGACACTCCCGAGGCCATCGTGCTTTCGGGCTTCGACCCCGTGCGTCGCGAGGTCGCCCGTCTGGCTCTGCATCAGCTCGTCAGCGACGGCCGCATCCATCCTGCCCGCATCGAGGAGATGGTGGCCAAGGCCCAGAAAGAGGTCAACAACACCATCA
>CALDIF010000026.1 GCA_937901905.1 uncultured Porphyromonadaceae bacterium
GTGGCGCACGGCGCATGTTAAACTTCTCGAAAGCCTCGTCAACAACGGCGCGGTACTCATCGTACACGGCATCTTTCTCCTTGTAAGGCACGTGACCCACTTGTTGCCACTGTGTCATCAAGTTGCGAACCAACTCGGCTCCCACTTGCTCGTCACTCTCCTCAAGTGCAGCCTTGATTTGTGCGATGATGTCGCGTTTGAGACGCAGGTTCTCATGCTCGGCATCTCGAGTGCTCGAAGTCTCGGCTTTCTTGCGCTCGAAGAAGTGGTCGCATGCTGCTATAAATCGTTTCCACACGGTATCGCTGTGCTTCTTGGCAACGGTGCCGATTGTCTTCCACTGTTTTTGCAGTTCGACCAATTTGTCGGTAGTGGCACGCCACTCGGTAGAGTCTTGCAGTGCTTCGGCTTGTTCACACAACTCAATCTTGCGAGCGAGGTTGCTTGATAACTCATCCTTCATCTTCTTGAAGAATGCCGCTTTTTGCGAGAAGAAATCATCGCAAGCCTTGCGGAAACGAGCGAATAACTCATTGTTCACCTTGCGTGACGCGAAACCCAATTTGCGCCAACGAGCCTGCAAATCAAGAATTACCTGTGTTGCGCTGTCCCAAGCAGCGTAGGTCGTCAAACCTTCGGTCGATACTTGCTCAATCTCTTCGCACAAGGCTTGCTTGGCCTCGGCAAACTCACGCTCACGACTCTTGCGCTCCTCAAAGAAGGCTTGGTGCTTCTTGTTGATTACGGCACTGGCGTTTTTGAAACGTGCCCACAACGCTTCACGCAATTCTTTGGCAACAGGACCGGTCTCGCGCCACTTGTCGTGCAACTCCTGCAACTTGCGGAAGGCAACGAGCACGTCGGGTTCATCATCGAGAGCCTCGGCATCGGCACACAACTGTTGCTTGATGGCAAGATTTTTCTTGAAATCGTAGTCGCGCAACTCCATGTTGATCTTGTGGAGATCGTAGAACTTTTCCACGGCGAGTTTGAACTCTTTCCACAACTCGGTCGCTTCGGTCGCCGGAACATCTCCTATAGCCTTGAAATCGGCTTGCAGTTGTCCCACGCGTTGGAACTGACGGTTGATGTTGTCGGGATCTTCGGTGATGCGTGCTATTTCGTCGATTATGGCTCGCTTGCGTTCAAGGTTGGCGAGACGTTCGGCTTCTTGAGCGGCCAGCAAGGCGGCTCGCTTTTGCTTGATGTCGGCAAGCAATGCCGCTACCGTGGTGTCATACTCGTCTTCGGCTGTTACATAACCCTCATCGCTACCGTCATTAGCCTCCATGTATGCGGCGCGAGCCTGTGCGTCATCGTCCTTGACGATGGCATAGAACGCCGCTTTGATGGCGGCTATTACCTCGCGCGTTTCATTAACGGGTTTGTCGGCGGCTTCTTTGAGTGCATCGACCAACTCAGCCTTGCTCATCGCGGTAAATTGTTGTCGCAAGTTGCCACTCACAGTTTCTTGCCCGGCAACGGGTTCGGCAACGGGTTCTGCCTCGGATTCGACTGTGGGCTCGGCCTCGGGTTCTGCCTCGACCTCTGCCTCGGTTTCGGCAACGGGTTCTGCCTCGACCTCTGCCTCGGGTTCGGCAACGGGTTCTGCCTCGACCTTTTCTTGACTCTCTCTCAACTCGACAGCAGGTGCTGCCGGCTCCTCACTCGCCACCTCAGCAGGGGTGGCAGGTGCGGTCAGGTCTTGCTGCTGAGCGATTTGCTCGTTCAGTTCAGCGTGTTCACGCGGTTCCATAATCATTGAATTTTAGTGATATAACATCGGTCGCAACTGCGCAAGTCGCGACGTGATTTGACTCTAACCGCCAAATTTAGTGAAAATAATTTACATAGCAAAATTTTTTAACAATTCCACTCCTTACTATTTGCAACCACTTGTGAAAATTGATTGGTTTTAGTAACTTTGCAAAGTTGAACCCCCTGAATGAAACCTTAATTATGGAGTTACCCAATAATGTAATTAATCGTGATAATCCGTTTGACGAGATGCGCCGTTGTCTCGCTCGTGAAATTGCCCTTGTAGAAACCCGTCGCGCGAGTGATGCGATGAGCGAGCAAGAAATCTCGGACTTGTTGTCGGCTCCCTTGCCCGAACACGAGGGGACACTCGAGTGTGCGAGTTGTAAAGAACTGGCTCAGCGCGTGTCGCGACTGCAACGCGTGATTAGAGATATAGTGGAGATGCGTCTTGACGACAAGCCGTTATACATGGCGCGTGAGGAGCACATCCTCAAACGTCCCACCGAACTCGAAGCCGACGTGGTGAGGTTTCAAAATAACAAGGAAAAGTGGATTGCGTTTATCGGCATGATAGATGGTCGTCCGTACGAGATTTTTACCGGTATTGCCGATGATGATGAGGGGATTTTTTGTCCCAAGTCGGTCAACAAAGGTAAAATAATTAAGGTTGTTGAGGGTGGCACCAAGCGTTATGACTTCCAATTTATCAACCGGCGGGGGTTCAAGACGACTATTGAGGGATTGAGCGAGAAATTCAACCCCGAATTTTGGAACTATGCAAAACTCATCTCGGGCGTGTTGCGTTACGGTATGCCTATTGACCAAGTTATCAAATTGGTGAGTTCGTTGGAACTCAACAACGAGACGGTCAACACCTGGAAGGTTGGGGTGGAACGTGCGTTGAAAAAGTATTTGCCGGGAGCAGAGTCTTCGCCGGTCGAGCAAGAGAGTTAATCCTTAACAAGCCAACACGAATCCTTCAAAATGAGTTATCGTTTTTTCATTCATTACATCACACGGTGGGGCGAGAATTTGCAAGTTGTTATGCATGATGCCTCATCAACCGTGGTGCCCATGCATCATGTCGGTGGTGGCAGGTGGGAGAGTGTGGTGTGCGAACCCGAAGCCCTCGCTGCCTCCTATCATTATCGTGTCATCTTGTCGGGCTCGGTTGAGCGGGAAGAGGCACGGGGACATATGATGCCTCTTGCCGAGGCTCATTGTGTGCATGTGGTTGACCGGTGGTTAGACAAGCCTGATGAGGGAATCACGGTGTCTATGCGGCAATGGTTGTCCTATATGCGCCCTAAATTACAAGCGGGCAATGTTATATTCAATGCGGTGACTCCCCCTCTACGCCCGGGGCTATCGTTGGCATTGTGCGGCAGTTTGCCCCCATTGGGCTCGTGGAACCCTTCAAGAGCATTAATCATGCAACGTTTGGGCAGTACATTGTGGACGTTGAACTTGCCATTGAAGTCCGGCACGTCTTTATCATTCGAATATAAGTTTGTCGTTATTGACAACCACGGCGGTGAGCCGGTGGGGTGGGAGAACTCGTCCAATCGATGTATCACTGTAACCTCAACCGGCGATAGCGATTTGAGTGTGGTGGGTTGTGAGGTCACGGCATTGCCATTGACCGCTACCTGTCCTGCAAGTGATGTGGTGATTCCGTTATACGCCTTGCGCAGTGCCGATGACTATGGTTGCGGCGACATCGGTGATTTGCGCAAACTGATGAATTGGGCGAGACGTGTTCATCGACCTATGCTCGAAGTGCGCGGCTTGGCTCATCATCGTGGCTACGAGCGCGCTATTGATCCTTGTTACCTCGCGTTGTCACTGATGCCCCAACCCGATAGTGCTCTCGAGCGACGTCGCTTCAAAGCGTCACTCATGGAACTGGATGGCTCCTCTACCGTAGATTTCGATGAGGTTCGCCGTCTTAAGTTGGAGTGGGCACGATTATCTATGCTCACTGTTGAGGGCAAACGACTTATTCACAGTCGAATGTTCAGACGTTTTGTTGCTCAAGAAGCATCATGGTTGCAAGGTTATACAACGATGTTGTCGCTGCGTAGTCGCACTCTCGCGGCATATATTCAATTTGTGCTTCGTCGCCAGTTACAGACGATGGTCGATTATGCAGTCGAGCACGACTTATTGTTGATGGTAGGCAGTGCTCCGCTCGTGCCCGAACAACCTCGTCGCATGGCGCGCTCATTGGAAGAGCACCTTGCATCGAGATTGCCTCATATTGAGTTATAATCTGTCACTAATGCTTGCGACAATCAGCATGTTCGGGACAGCAACGGGTGTTTGTCGAGGCGTACCAAGTTAAAGTTTGATACATTTTTTACGTTTTTTGTTTATAAATTGTAACTATTAGGAAAATATTTTGTAACTTTGCGGCATTAAAAAATCGAACTATACTTTTTTGTATAATTAATTACCCGAATATAAACATGGCTAACATTAAATTAGACGCTCTTGATTTCAAGATATTAAAAATGTTGTCTCTCAATGCTCGCAAACCCTATTTAGAGATTGCAAGAGCATGTAATGTGAGTGGTGCCGCCATTCATCAGCGCATTCAAAAGTTGTATCAGATGGGAGTTATTAACGGCTCGATCTCACAGATTAATCCGGCAACAATAGGTTACGAAACATGTGCCTACATCGGTTTTTTTCTCAACGATCCCTCCAAATTCAATGAGGTTGTCGATCGTCTGAAATCCATTCCCGAGATTGTGGAATGCTATTACACGACAGGCAAATACGACATGTTCGTCAAGTTGTATGCCCGCAACAATGATCACTTGTTGAACATTATTCACGATCGTTTCCTCAAGATGGGATTGGGTCGAAGCGAAACTCTTATCACTTTCAAGGAAGTTTTCAAGCGTCAAATTCCTATAGACGAGAGTCTTATTTCCGATTGATTTGCGATTGTCCGGCACCCGGTGTCCGACGTTTCAGCAGCCCGACTCCGACATCATTAGGGTGGGTTTGAGAACTCCGGTTTGCTCGGGCGAAGCGTTCTCGACAGTCCTTCAAGAAGATATATTTTCCCCTTTGTTCAATTTCCACTCGGACCGGCTCAATACAATAATTGTCACTTGTTGCCGGTCTGTTTTTACACTAAGATGAAGATTAAAACAATCATAGCGTTGTTAGTCGTGTCGGTGTCGTTGTCCGGGTTCGCCCAGGACACGCAACAGGAACGCAGCGATTTTAACGAAGTTCGTAAGGACGGTTCGTTTGAGGCTTACGACCGGTTTTTACAGCGTTGGCCCCACGGCTATTATAGTGAGCAAGCGCGCCTTAATCGCGATGATGCCATTGTTAGGGCTTATTGCCGTCCTGATGTGACCCTTGACTTGTTGGTTGATTACATTGAGATTAATCAACCTCATGCGCCACGCATACGCACATTTTATGCCAACCTGGTCAATCAACCTACTCACAGTTATCGCATGACCTCAAATGATCTCGGTTTTAACGGCACGACAGGCACCGTGTATGAAACTGTGACGCGAGATGACGGCAGGTCGGTGGTGTCCAAGTATGTGTTTGACGATTGTGGTTTGTTGGTAGCCGATTCGGTGGCTTCATTCGATGCCCTGCCGGTCACTCACACCTATCGGTATAACTACGATAATCTGCACGGTTTCTCGCTTGCCGCGTGCGTGTCTCCGGGCGACTCAATCGTTTATACGGCAACCTACGACGACATGGATCGCGTGGTTGCACTGACATCGTCCGAACGCGCCTATCGTTTCGCATATAACGACCTCGGGGCTCTCGCTTCAATGCGAACCCGTGCCAAAGGCGAGGCTGCTGTGTTCACGTTTGCCAACGGTGCTCCTATTTATTGCGACCTCAACGACGGCAGGGGCGAGTTGCGAGTTCGTTACACTCACGACTTTAACAGTGACACGGGAAAACGTTATCTTAACGGTGTGAAGACACTTGACAAGCAAGGTGAGACTGTTTCCTCGAGGAACATCGCCTATACGCTCGATGCCGCCGGTCGTTATTCAACGGCTTCTATTACCGAGGACGACCGCACTGTCTTGACCGTTACACGACGTTATAGCAACTGATAATTTTAATAATCTATATGATGTGATATGAAAGAAGACGAAACGACAACTCTTGAGCAACAAGAAGACTTCTCGTTGCCCGACAATGCGATGACTCCGTTGGCACCGGGTGAAAGTTACACTCCGATTTTGCGTCCCGACCGCACTTACCCCGAAGTGACACCTTACAGTGTCTCAATGGGACTTGTGATGGCGGTAATCTTCAGCGCGGCTGCCGCCTACCTCGGTCTTAAAGTGGGACAGGTTTTTGAGGCGGCTATTCCCATTGCTATCATTGCTGCCGGTGTCGCCGGTGTGACACATCGCAAAAACTCGCTTGGCGAGAACGTGATTATCCAATCAATAGGTGCCGCGAGCGGAATCGTTGTCGCGGGTGCTATTTTTACATTGCCGGCATTATATATATTGCAGGTCAAGTATCCCGAAATAACGGTTAATTTCCTTGAGGTGTTCCTCAGTTCGTTATTGGGCGGTTTATTGGGTATTTTATTCTTTATCCCATTTCGCAAGTACTTCGTGAGCGATATGCACGGCAAGTTCCCGTTCCCCGAGGCGACAGCGACCACTCAAGTCCTCGTGCAGGGTCAAAAAGGTGGCGAACAGGCAAAGCCGTTGTTGATAGCGGGACTCGTAGGCGGACTTTACGATTTTGTGTTGAGCACTTTCGGTTGGTGGAAAGAAGTGTTGTCGACCACCGTGGTTCCCTCGTTACAAACGTTGGCATTCAACACCAAGATGTTATTCAAGATAAATACCGGCTCGGCTGTGCTTGGCTTGGGATACATCGTGGGATTGCGTTACAGTTTTATTATTTTCGCCGGTAGCGCATTCATCTGGTGGCTTGTCGTTCCCCTGTTAGGCATGAGTTTCCAAATGAAATATATGGAACCTGATGAGATCTTCAGCAGTGCGGCTCGCTTTATCGGCATCGGTGGTATTGCCATGAGCGGTTTGATAGGCATTATCAAGTCGTGGGGTGTGATACGCAGTGCTGTCGGTCTTGCCGGCAGTGCCTTCAAGGGTGGTGCCGAAAATGTCAGTGTTGAGCGTCATCAGCGCGACATTCCCATGAAGACGCTTGTGTTCTCGTTGGCTGCCGCGATGCTTGTTACGTTTGTATTTTTCTATATCGGTGTTATCGGCAACCTGATGCAGGCACTGGTGGCTTTTGTCGTGGCAATGGTAATCACTTTCCTGTTCACCACGGTTGCAGCCAATGCTATTGCTATCGTTGGCAGTAACCCGGTGAGCGGTATGACCTTGATGACCCTCATTGTAGCCAGCGGTATTTTTGTCAGCATCGGATTGAGTGGTGCGCGAGGTATCGTAGCGTCAATGGTGATCGGCGGTGTGGTGTGTACGGCATTGTCAATGGCCGGCGGTATGGTGACCGACATGAAGATCGGTTACTGGATTGGTACCACACCTGCCAAGCAGCAAACGTGGAAGGCTGTCGGCACCCTGTTGAGTGCTGCTACTGTGGGTGGCGTGATGATAATTTTGAACAAAACCTACGGTTTCGTGGGTGAAAATGCACTTGTCGCTCCCCAAGCAAACGCTATGGCTGCTGTGATCGAGCCGCTGATGATGGGTGGTGATACACCGTGGTTACTCTATATTGTGGGAGCAATATTGGCGGTTTTACTCGACCGATTGGGTGTGCCGGCATTGGCGTTTTCTTTAGGAATGTTCATACCCTTGCATCTTAACACTCCGCTGCTCGTGGGAGGTTTGATCAGCTGGTTCGTGAAGACACGCAGTAACGACGAGGCTCTCAATAATGCCCGTTTCGAGCGTGGCACGTTGTTGGCAAGCGGTTTTATCGCCGGTGGTGCCTT
>CALDIF010000027.1 GCA_937901905.1 uncultured Porphyromonadaceae bacterium
CAATAGCATCGGCTTTTTATCACCTACCCAAGACGGCCTTTTTCGCACGGATACTATTATTCTGGTGTTTGTGCCAAATCAAGATGTTTTGATGTTGGTTAGGCACTTTTATGTAGTTGTCACCACTGTATGGGTGGTGTGCCATGTGCAATGAGGTATTCGTTCGCTTTGGAAAAGTGGCGACAACCGAACCACCCGCCACGGTTGGCTGACAGTGGCGAGGGGTGGGCGGCGGTTAGCACCAGGTGTCGACCGCGATCGATGTAGCGTCCCTTGTTCTTGGCATAATTGCCCCAAAGCATGAATACCAGTCCGCTACGTTCAGTAGCGAGTGCATC
This sequence comes from uncultured Porphyromonadaceae bacterium, assembly GCA_937901905.1. Lineage (GTDB taxonomy): Bacteria > Bacteroidota > Bacteroidia > Bacteroidales > Muribaculaceae > Sodaliphilus. The sequence continues at coordinate 339 of CALDIF010000027.1, forward strand.
GACAACGGCATCGGTGAATTGTTCCCAACCGTGTCCTTGATGGGAACCGGCTCGATGAGCCTCAACAGTGAGTGTGCTGTTGAGCAGGAGCACGCCTTGTCGAGCCCATCGTGACAGGTCTCCGTCGTTTGGTATCGGAGCACCAACGTCGTCGTGCACTTCCTTGAAAATGTTGATTAATGACGGTGGCAGCGGCACGCCGGGCGCGACGCTGAAGCATAATCCGTTTGCTTGTCCCTCGCCGTGATAGGGGTCTTGTCCGATAATCACGACACGCACGGCATTGAACGGTGTCGTATCGAACGCTGCGAAAATGCGCCCCCCGGGCGGATAAATAGTGTGTGTCGCATATTCATGTCGCACAAATTGTGTCAATTGTGTGAAATAGGGCTTGTCCCACTCTGCTTGTAGAACCTCGTGCCACGAGGAATCAATTCGGACGCTCATTGCTCGTCGGTTTTATTGAGTTATTACGAACCTATCCTATATGTATCGAGTGTGGGCACATCGGGGTCGTTGTCCATGCGCTCAATCAACTCGTTAAGAAAGTAGTTGATGACGCGACGTTTCTTGCGGTCTTTCATGCCGTCGTATCGCATTTGCAAGTCATGGTATCGCTCGAGTAGTACGCTTAATGTCTTGTTGTTGATGTAGTAGACAGCCTTGTCTTCCAAGTCCACCCAATACAAGTCGGGTGTTATATTAGCCGGATCGTCCATTACATTGCCGAATACGTCGCGTGTGAGAGTGGCGTACTCGAACATCAGGACTTTGTCGTTGAACAACATAGGCACATAGCCGCTTATAGTGCCCCACGACCCGCGAAAATAACGGTTCAGATAGCGTGTGTTAAGCATCCACACGCTATCTCCCAAGGCAACCGCTACAGCCTCGTAGGTTATCATTTTGTCGATTTTGGGATTATCGCAACCGAAGTAAACTTCCCACGGCGACTCCGCCTCAATGATGGGGTCTACCACTACGGCACTGTGTACCCCTTCAATCACGTCGGCTAACGAGGCGTACACGTACAGACTGTCTTGATCATCGGTTGCGCGTGCCATCAGTGCGTACGTGAGCAGCAAGCAATATATCAGTATTTTTTTCATTACGTTTGCAACGATTACCCCATCGCTTATACCGGGGTAAAAAACAATGCAAAGTTAGAAAAACCATTGACGTGCTGCAAATTTATGTAACCGTTAATTTCACACCACCCCTACTCAAGTGGGACGGGAGTGCCGGAAATCACGCGACAATATGGTGACGGACGGAGTATGCTCGGGGACGGCAGGTTGCCGTGGCGATCGGCAGTTCGACGGACCATCCTTGAGACTTGTTGCGTATCGATATGGTGCCTATCCCGGCAAAGCGACCCGCTGTCTCGCGCAGTTGACGTGACACTTGCTCGATACTGTTGTAACCCGTCGATGCGATACCGGCAAGCGTGTTGCCGCCGGCATTGATGCTCCCGTAAATCATGTCGGTGCTTGTCATAGTGTAAGTCGAAGTGCCCATTGCAGTGTAATTTTAATGTTATTACTATCGGTTGACACTGCAAAAGTATGGCAGCAAAGTGCAATAATACTGCACTGCTGCCTTAATAAAAGTTAATTGTCGGCTATCGTCATAGTCTCGTCGTTTGCTCGCCGACAAGCGAGCGCAGACGACGGTTACGGGCGCGTCTGAACGAAGTGAAGGTGTCAAACAGGTCGGTTAATGCCATGTCGGCATTGGTGCTCTGTGCCTGATACAGTGCTGCTCCGGTGGTGCCACTGCCGGGCAAGCCTTGTAGTGCACCGGTGACACCGCCTATGCGTTCAAGCATTTGCAGTTGAAGGCGTATCATTTCAAAAGCACCCATGTCGGTGCCGTTCGATGTGATTTGTCGTGGTGCTTCGCCACTCTCGCCGGCCACATAGGGCACTATGCTGCCGGTGTGACTCCACAAGCGTGTCAGGTCGTTCCATGTAAATCCCGCCGGCAACGCTTCGGCAGGGTAGAGCAATACCCCCTTGGCACTGCAACGCATTATTTTGTCAAGCACCGTGACCATGCGATTAATCATCAACTGTTGGTCAATCACGTCTTCCATGAAGGGGTGGACTTCGCCGTCGGTTAGCGGAAAGAATTTGAATACGAACGGGTGACTGCGGTGTTGCCATGGCGAGTCGTACTCGACAAGCAACTCACCCGAGGGGGCATACCACCGGCAGTGCCATTGCATCTTGACTCCCCACCGTGAACCCGTATTCTCGTGGCTCTCAAGAGTCCAAACCTCGATGGCGCGACACTTGCCCGGCTCGTGACTGTTCCAAAACTCGGTTGCCGAGGCGATGTCTTCACCCACCGACAGTAGAGAGGGAGCACTATCGGCGTTGTCAAGATACAGTCGCTTGATGGCAACTGCCCGTCGTCTCGAACCTCGTGCCACCCTTTGCAGCAGGTCGGCGAGACTCAAGTCGTGTAATTGACCGATTAACTCGCAGTCGTTGCCTCGCACATCGCGCATCGCGTTGACGAAAAATCGATCCAAACCGACCGTGTTTACATCAACCATGCCACCGCCTAGGGACTCTACCCGTTGTACGACAACTCCCGAAATCAAGAACTCTTCAAATGCACGACTATCCAGTTCGTCAAGTTGGTTGACATCGGCAACGTGTTGCAGTTGTCGGCTCTCGGGAGCGTCCTCGCTCGAGAGGACTTCACTGCGATAGCGTCCCACAAGGGTCTTGATGATGGGGCGCATCACATTGTTGGTGATAGTGCGGTAGCCGTCGGCAAGATATAACTCGGCATCGGTGCGCATTCGACCGGATTGAGGATCAAATGTCGTGTCGCTCCACTGGTCGCCGTAACTGAAACGTTTTACTCGTGCTCGCGTTGTCCGCATCAAAGTGGCATTATTCCATGCTTGACATGCTGCTTGGAGAACTGCATCGTGTTGGTCGGTTGTTTGCATCGTGATTAATGTTGTTGTGTGTTAGTAATCGTGCGCAAAGGAACACATCAACGTCGATTAATCGCCATGTTATTTTATCACACCGCTCTCATGTGTTGACAAACAAATCAGGAACATCACGAATGAGATGCCCCTGATGATGTTTGCTCTATGGAAAAAAGATGTTAGCGAAACACCAATTTCCCTTTCTTATAGTCGTAGCGACCGTTTACAATGAGTACTGCTTTGCTGCGGTATGCCGACCGATAGCAATACTTGGTTTCAACGTAAAATTCATCGTTATAACCCACTTCAACCTTGTAGAAATTACTGTCAATTCGCGTGACCTTAACATCGTAAGTGCCTTCGTCAATTTCGGTGGGCAATAACACGGCTCGCGCATCTTTCACGTTGTCGTAACTGTCAATCACCTTGCTATCGCGAGGCAACTCCCGCTTGTCGTAAAAACGCGCCACCTCGAAGGTGTCTTCGCCGCGGACGTAAAGTGCCGTTGCCATTAACGCGACTATCAGCAGCACTTGTTTTATATTCATAATATTAACTTGGAGGGAAGATAGGGTTTACTTGGAGAGAGACTTGACAAACTCCCACGCTGTCTTGTGAGACTTTACTTTAACGAGAGTGTGGTGAGAAACTATATATTCCGATACGCCGTGATAGTCGGCTCCGTTGTGCCAGTCGTAGGTGTAGCCCATCTGCGTCCAGGGCAGCGGACTGTCGTCCTCGAATGCCGATGCCACGCTGTACCGATACCATTCGCGGAAGTTGGTTTCGCCGACCTTGTAGTTCTCGTCGGCATATGCCGGAAATTCCAATCCCACACTTGTTGTGGTAATATCGGGATCGTGAGCGGGGCGGAACATACCTTTGGGGTCGGCATAAAACTCCACCATGATATCGTAGTCACAACTCGGATCAAGACCGTACATTTGCAATAGCCTCATGTGAGACGCGATGCTGTCAAGTCCCTCAAACGCCGTGTTGCGGTTCGCCCAATCGGCAGGCAATGAGACCCACGTGCCCATCTCGCGGTCAATGCGATACAAGTCATCGCGACCGAAGAAACGCTGCAAGCGACTCGAGTCAACGAGGGTGACAACGAGCACCATGTCGTGACCGTCAATGTTTGTCCACTCCTGACCGGGATACCCCTTTTTAACGGGCATCAGATCGTGGGAAATCTTGGTCGAGTCAAGTTGTTTGGCATTAGCGATTGATGCAGCGAGGTCGGCTTGTAATGCCGAGTCGTTCTCGAACCATGCAATGTCGTTAACACCATTGAGCGAGTCGGTTTGTCGGCATCCGATCAAACTCGCAACGGTTATTGTCGCTACAATGATGGCAATTGCTGTAAAAACTAAAGTTAAACTTCTCATAAGTGGTTGATATTAACTGAAATATGTATTAAAAGGGATGTTCGGCTGTAATGAGCCTCAATCAGGTGTCACCGGGTGCCGTTTCACTATGGCGACGTAAACAATCAGCACAATATTCATCAGCAGCGCATAGAGAATAGCCGGAATGGCAATCCGTTCATCATCAAACACAAAGGGGCTACTCGCGATAGCAATTGCTTGCGCCGCGTTCTGCATGCCCACCTCTATCACTATTGTGCGTCTGACCGATTGATCGGTTCCCACCACTCGCGCCAAGAGGGACGAAACTGTCACTGCAAGCAGTATCAAAGCCAACACCGACAATCCTAATTGTCCTATAGTCGCCGCTATGGTCTGCCTATGTTGGACAAAGAAAATGGCGGCAAGTAACATGAGCGCGGGAAATGCCACGCGTGCCAGCACCCCATCGATGTATATGGCAGCGCGTTGCCACTTCAGTTGCACGACCACGCCCGCGGCGATAGGTATAGCCATTAAAACGATGTTCTGTACCAGCAAGTTGCCTACCGGCAACGATATGTCGACACCTTTGCCTCCGGCAACTGCCACCACCCATGATAGCACTATCGGTATCGTCAAGAGTGTTATAGTACTGCTCAACGCAGTCAAGGTCACCGACAAGGCGACATCGCCACCTGCCAATTTTGAAAACACATTGCTCGAACTGCCGCCGGGACAACATGCCACCAACACCAACCCGATAAACATCAACGGCGGTAAATTCATCAGCCACGCCAACCCGAATGCTACAGCCGGCAGCACAACCAACTGACCGGTAAGTCCCACCACTACCGGTATGGGCTGTCTTACCAATCGAGCGAAGTCGCTCAACTTCAAGGTCAGTCCGAGGTCAAACATCAGCAATGACAGTATGGGCAATACAAGCAAAATAGGATTCATTGTAATTGCTTAATTTCCGATTTGATTTGGGTTATGCAAGTTAACGCTTTGCAAGGCGTTAACTTGCAAATTTCGTGTTGCAAAATTATAATTTATAGGCATATTACGCAAATAGTTTAAACTCGATTTTTTCGCGTCTGCGCACGTCAATCTGCGTAAATAAGCCCATGAGGGCGAAACATAGATAACCGTAGGTGGAGCGCAGCGTAACCTACGGTTAGCAGACGACACCGCACGCAGCCTCTGAAGGAGGCTATATCTCATCGCCCGACATCGCCCGCAGTTGTCCATTTCAACTTTACCTCTTTCGCCGCTTTATAACCCAACGGCGAATAACAACGCAAAGCCCAATTCACCTGCTTTACCGATATAGTATTAAACATAATGTCCCGGTTTTGAAATCGCTACACTATACACCACCCACCAAATGACAAGCCCCCATTTCTGAGGCGGTTTTTATGGTCAAATTATATTTTTCCTTATTTGTTGGAATGAGCGATAAATGTTTTTCCTATGATAGTCTAAAAATACAGGATGAGGTCTGAAATATTCAACTGATGGAACAAAAATTTCATGTCCGTTATACTCCTCATAAAACTCATTACCTTCCAATTCTGGAGCGACTAAAACACGATGATTATCATCTATTGTAAAGAATCCTTTATCAAAAGCAAAATGCAAATCCCTGCTAAGGGCAATACCATTGCAAGGTAAATATTTGCCATTGTGAGCATTCGGCTTAACATGAGCTGCTTCAAGATTGATAAAGTCCTTATATCGTATGACTTTTCGTGTAATAGCACAACGATAGCCGTAGGCATTTAGCACAAAGTCACGGAATGACGAACTATTAAAGAAATTAGCACCTAAAGCATTTTCAATCTCTGTTACTTCGTCATTTTCATCCTCTTTATGTACTAAGTCATCAGATACTTGATTTATAACAGAAGCTGCTTTGTCTGAGACTGTTATTATCTCATTTTCATTGATTAAAGGCTTCTTTATAAAGTCCAATTCACCATTATATAAAGCATGACCGCCCCAACTTGCAGTGTGATCACGAATGATTGTGTCAAGTGTGTTGTAGTTTGGATTGCTTTGTGGAATTCTTGTTAAAGAATAAATTGAATCGCCATCAATTTTTTCAACCTTTTCAAAAACAACAATATCGCCAGTCTTATAATACAAGTCGGGATCTATGCTGTTGTTTAAGTAAAAACGGATTTCGTCTCTTGGATTGTTGCCCCAATAATTAATCTCCGCATGTTTTTGATTATGAAAATCCAAAGTGCAAATAATTCTCTCACTCTGCTTATCTGGGAACATTGCTATAACTGTCAGCAAAGCCTTATCATTCATAGTAACTGATGATAAGTGTGGAAAGAATTCCAAACAACTTTTGGAAATTAGGAAATATCTACCTCTTTGGGGCTTTCCGTCTGCTCCAATTGAGCCAAGTTCTTGATGCCCTGCCCTATGTAAATAGTATTGTGCCATATAGTTAAATGTATTTTAATATTTGAATACCTACTGCTTTTGCCAACAACACAGGTACTGCGTTTCCTACTTGACGATTTTGTTGTGTCTTGTTACCCAAGAACACAAAATCATCAGGGAAAGATTGCAGTCTTGCACTTTCTCGAACAGTTGGGCAACGATTCCACTTATAATGAAAATTATTTCGGTGACCGGTGTCAATAGTTCTTGATGGTTTATTGCTTGCGTATCTCGTCCAAGCCATGTGAAAATTTCTACTTGTACCGACACCGTCAGGCAAATCTTTATAATTCCCGCCATCGGGAACTTGAGAAATAACTTCTTTTACAAAGTCTTTATGTGCGATAGCAACATGATTATAAAGCACGTCATTATCACCTCGCATTAATCTTTGAAAATCAGTTATAGGCAATTGCTCATAGGTTGAAATTTCTTTTCCGAGCACATCAACAAGCGGCGGCAAATCACCAATTGCCTGCTCACAAGTGATATAATCTTCTTCCTTAAGATATGGTTCGGGGAATACAAAACTTGCTTCTGCATCACGCAATCCAACGAAAAACAAACGTTTTCTAATTTGAGGTACTCCGTAATCAGCTGCACACAGAATTTTCCAAGACATTTTATAACCAAGCTCCGTAAATCGTCTTATTACTTCGTCTTTAACATGACCTTTATATAAATTGACCATTCCGGGAACATTCTCAATCATAAATGCAGCAGGCTTAAATCGCTTAACACACTCAATAAAGGCGAGATAATGTCGATTGCGTTCATCATCAAAGTTTCGTTCTCCTGTCAAACTAAAGCCTTGACATGGAGGCCCACCAATAATGACATCCAAAGTTTTACCTTCAAGCAATTTTTCTATTTGGTCGAATGATTCCGATGCTGACAAATCAAGATTAATACCTTTTGCACCCTTCATATTCTTTTCATAAGTATTAAGGGCACTCTGCTCTACATCAATGCCGAACAAAATATTATAACCGGCATCTTGGAAGCCTTTAGATAGCCCACCACAGCCACAAAATAAGTCTATTGTATTTATTTGATGATTTTTCATCGTTTTGTATATTTCCGGATTAAAATATAAAGTGCATCTGCGATAACTTTTGCAAAAGTTGGAGGTACGGCATTTCCAATCATCTTGTATTGATACATTCTACCGCCAAGGAACTCAAAATCATCATCAAAAGATTGTAACCGAGCTGCTTCTCTCACAGTAATAGAGCGAGCTTGTGCCGGGTCGGGATGTATATGCCTCATACCATCTTTGAAAAGATGGGCCGGTATAGTGTTACTCGGTTCATCTTCTCGCAGAACATAATACTTATGAATATTACTTTCTCTGCCAGTCTTCTCTGTATAGAGTTTTTTTAATTTTTCTGTGCTGATATATTCAAATCTACCGCTTTGAATATCTTCTGCAAGCATTCTAAAAATACCTATATCTCTAATGTTATGGAATCTTGGCTCATGATTCAAAATGCCGTCGTATGACAATGGATAATGAGAGTAATTAGTACCATTTACTCTTGTTTTTTCATCCAAAGGAGTGAACCCTGGCAAATCACCTATCGCTTCAGAAACAGATTTATGTTTGCATTTAAAAGTTGGTATTATGCGCTTGTAGAAATCTGACAACATGTAATCTCCCAATTGTTCATTATTTGAAAGCACATCTTGTCGAATTCCTAAAATAATAATGCGTTTGCGATGTTGAGGAACGCCAAAATCAGCAACATCAAATAGAGCCTCTTTGAAATCAGAAGCAACAAAATATCCGGCTTTCTTAAATTCAGCTCTTATTATATTCACAATAGGCTCACCAGTTGGTGCAGCACTCAAAAGTCCTACTACATTCTCAAAAACAAAGAATTTTGGCATGTACTGTTTCACAACTCTTATGTAACTCTCAAAAAGAAAATTACGATAATCATTTCTCATTCCATGCTCATCACGAATTCTCCCGGCTAATGAATACGCTTGACAAGGTGGCCCACCAATAATTACATCAACATCACGACCGTTGACAAGTGCATTCAAGCCTATATGATGACCATACTCTTCATCATCAAATCCATTTAGCAACTCATCTGTTCGTTGAATATCGAAACGTATAACTTCATTATCCGCATTATTATGATGCCATTTGCTTGAAAGCCTATGTTTAAGAGTTTCACACATAGGTTGTTCCCATTCCACATGAGCAAATGAAGTGAAATGTCCTGACTGCAAAAAACCATCACTTAACCCTCCACAACCGGCAAAAAGGTCAATGAAAGACAATCTTTCATCGGCCACTGCTGTTTGTGCTACTATTTGAGATGTTACGATTGTATCAAAGTAAGCATCAAACAATGAACGCTGATAGGCAACGGCTTCTTCTTCAACCATGCCCATTTCAACAAGTTCATCTATAGTATATAGCTTTTTTTCAGCCATTAAATATATCAAAAATGAAATTATAATGATGTTATAAACTACAAAGATACTCAAATTTTCTCACACAGACCCCCCCTGTGGATAACTTTTTGCTCATTTGCTCAAAAACGCCCAAAAAGGGCACTGCGACTTTCACCACACTCCCCAAATTGAGCAACATAAACAGTAATTTTAATTTCGTGAGTAGGAATTTCGTTAATCTTTACTCGTTACTCGTTACCCATGCGGTGCAGCGCATTTTTCACTACTCACTACTCAGTTACCTGCAAGGTAACCTCTTTTGCATCAACGTGTTCGCTTAATCTGGTCTGTTGCATAAAGGGGACGTCCCATAAATAAGCCCATGAGGGCGACATTGCAATCACGTTGTCCCGACGTGTTGTTAACCGATATTTCGTTGCCCGATGGTGATATTGTCGATTTTTGCCACGAAGTGTTGGAAGATTTTCCTGCAGTAAAGATTATCGTACTCACCGTTCATGACGAGTACTCGGTCATCAAGAGGATGTTAGACATCGGTGTGCACGGTTATTTGCTCAAATCATCGTCCTCAAGTGAATTGGTTGATGCCATTGAGCGAGTGTGGAAAGATGAACACTATGTCAGCGCGGAGGTCTCGGATATTCTCTCAAAATCGGCTCCGGTCGAGGTGTCCTTGACAGCAGTGGAAACTAAAGTGCTTCGGCTGATTTGTGACGGCTTTACCAATCCGCAGATAGCCGGGAAACTGTGTTTGGGTGTTGAAACGATTAATTGGTATCGCAAGCGTTTACTCGCCAAGTTCAATGTCAATAACTCGGTGAGTCTTGTAAGGCGCGTGCTCACCGAGCATATCATTTGAGTGTGTTATCCTTGTGTCGTGCCCGCCTCAACGAGAGTGGGGTACACCCTCGCATACGTCTGTAAAATTTGTCAAGTGCTGCCGAAGTTGAAAAATTCAGCCTGTCGGCAATTTGTGCAACGGTCAAGTCGGTCGACTTGATAAGCCACGTCGCTTCAATCGCCAGCATCTCATCGATGCAGTCAACAACAGTCCTACCGGTGATTTTTTTCACGACGCGTGACAGATAATTCGCTGTGATGCTTAACCTGTCGGCGTAGAATGCAATATCGTGCCTGTTGATGAAGTGCTCTTGCAGCAGGGTGTAGAACGAGATGAATATTTCCTCGGTGCGACGACTGATGTCCAACCTCGCTTTCTCAAAGGCTTGAATGCTGATCAAGTCATTGATAAAGACCGATGTGAGCATTTCGAGGATTTCGCTTTTCAACGCAATGGGCTGATGTATGTACTCGTAAATCAACTCCATTATCTTTAACAAGCGATTGCTGTCACTGTCGGATAACACTATTTTTGATTTGCCGAACTGTGAAATGGGAATAACCGTTGCGCGCAAGAGATTCCGAAATGCTTGGGTGTCGTAGGCGGTCGAGGTGTCTATTTTCAAGCATATACCGCTATATTCCTCACTCACTGCCACAATACTAACCGCGCTGCCGGGATAATAGACAAACATTTCATCATGGTCGAAAGTCAATTCTTGACTTCCGTTTATCAGGCGAAGTCTGCCCGACAATATCAACGTGAAGGTGTAACCGTTAAACGATTGTGCCATGTTATTCGTCAACAGTGTCCTCTCGGCGTCGTTGTAAGAGCATGCGATTTTCCCATTCCATATTTCACTCTTGTTGGAACTCCCCACGATGTCGTATAGTTGGTCTATATTATACATGTCTGTCAGGTTTAGGCTGCAAAGATACAAAATTCTCGTTTGTCACGTTTGGGATAATCATTAGAATGTCGGAAATTATGCTCGATATGACCGAACATTATAACTTTACAAAGTCGATTGACAATAAATAACAATTAATCGTTTAAAACCTATAGAAATGGATGCAAAGAAATCTATTGAAGCATTACAGTTGTTTGTAACCGGTCTCACCGAGGGTGCTCTTGTTCACAAGATGCAAGGACAAATTTTCAAGTCACAAGGTTTTGAGAAATTGGGTCAAAAGTATATTGACCACTTCAACGAGGAAATGGAATGGGTTGAGAAGTTTGTCAGCCGCATTCTCGACCTCGGTGGAGAAGTGAAGTTTGAGGGGGCTAAGAGTCGCGACCTCATCTGCAACCCGATTGACTACGTCAAGGCAGATCTCGAGATACAGTGTGCCGGTGTGGACTTGCTCTACAAGTGTGTGGAAACAGTCATCAACGACCCCACCACTTACGACATCTTGAAGGCTTACCTCGCCGATGAGGAGGAAGACCTCTATTGGAGCCGGGGCGCGATTGAGATGATAGAGTGTATCGGTGCGCAAAACTGGTTGTTGCGTCAACTGTAAGGCAGTCCGATGAATTGGATCAAACTCATAGTGCGACTGCTATTGGGGCTGTTTATGACCTTTGCCGGCATAACACACCTCACTGTAGCACGGCAGGAATTCATTGCCCAAGTGCCGACTTGGTTGCAGTTTTCTCCCCAATTCACCGATTTTGTCGTGTTGGCATCGGGGGTGGTGGAAATTGCGTTAGGCTTGTGCATGATATTGCTGTGGAAAAAGAAGGCTGTTGTGGGTGCTTTGCTCGCTTTGTTTTACGTGGCCATATTTCCGGGTAACATCAACCAATATATTAATCACATCAGCGCATTCGGTCTTGACACCGACCGAGCGCGACTGATCAGGCTCTTTTTTCAGCCGGTGTTGATTTTTCTCGCGTTATGGTCAACCGAAGGGTGGAGTGTGCTGAAACACCGGTGGAGTGCGCTATTCAATAAAAATAATTAACAATACAAAATTCAAGACAATGGAAGGAATTCTCACAGTTTATGACTTCCTGGAGAAGGCGGGAACGTTCTACCTCGCCACGGTTGAGGGTGACCGACCTCGCGTGCGACCCTATGGCGCAATGTTGATGTTTGAAGGTAAAATCTATATCATGGCATTCGGCAAGACCAATGCAACCCGTCAAATTGCCGAGAACCCTAACGCCGAGATTTGCGCCTTCAAGGGTCAAACGTTACGCATTGAGTGTACGCTCGTTGAAGACAATCGCCCCGAAGTCGGCAAAGCCCTTGTTGACAAGATGCCGGCACTCAAGCCCGCTTTAGGCGAGCACGGCGAGAATGGTGTGATGTATTATTTGAGCAATGCGACAGCCACTTTCTTTAATTTGATGGAACCGGTCGAAACAATCACCTTTTAATCGCTCATGACGTTATGGGAATTAAAGAACAAGTGCCGGAGGCAATGCGTAAGGTCGGTGTGCCCTTGAGTGTGGGCAAAGTTGCCGAACTCACCGGACTTGACCGCAAGGTCATCGACAAGGCATTCGCCGAGTTGAAGAAAGATGGTGCCATCGTGTCAACCGTCCGTTGCAAGTGGGAACCTGCAAAGTGAATGTAATGCTCACGGGGAGGTCATGCTATACACTCAAGTTGGCGACCTCCCCATTTTATTACCCCAAATAACCTAAGCCGCTTACCGGAGGTTGATATAGTTCTGGGCAAACAATAGAGCAAAATAGGTCGCTACAAGTTCGGCTTGGGCGGGGGTGAGGTGGAGTACAGCCGGATTGATATAGGCGGTGTCACCATCGGGGTGGGAACCGAGCACAAGATAAGCGCCATCGGCCTCGTCATCAATCAGCGTGAACCAGTAAACGTCTTTATCATCGAGTATGGCGAGCGACAAGTCATTACAATCCTCACCGAAGGTTACAATCGATGTAACATCGTGGGCTGTGGTGAAGACCCAATCATTGCCCGGGGAATCATCATCTGTGAAAAGGTATATGAAAAGTGCCATCGTCTCGGGGTTGAGAACTATCGAAAAATCGGCCGTTGCCGGCGACGGTTCGCCATCAAGAATCAATTCGAGCCCTTCGGCTTTGAGGTTTATGAGTTTGTCGGGATTTGTGATGCCGTCCTGAGACTTCAGCGTGCCGGGCACGCTCTGCAACTCGCGGAGTGCCGTCTCGATGCGGTTGATGTACCCGCACGCCTTCACCACCGGCGGCATCTCCAGTAGCGGCACTCGGGTCGGTGGGGTGGGTTGCTTGGGCTTGAATGCCATGATGTCGTAGGACGTCTTGCCCGACTTGAGGTTCACCACCGCCCAATCTTTTGCCTTGAAGTTAACCTTCTTGTAGCCTAAACAGTTAACGGTGAGCGTTGAGCCACCTTCGGCAGTGATTTGGAAACGACCCTCACGGTCGGTGAGTGACGTGCCGTAGGCTTGTTTGCCACTCACGGCGGCACCCATCACGGGGTTGCCGTCACCATCCACCACCATGCCGCGGATAGAGTCGGCTCCGGCAACAAGTATCACTGCCGTCATCGTGGCGAATAACAATATTAGTCTCATTTTGTTTTTCATAGGAAATAAGTATTGGTTTGTTATGCGAATCGGAGATTATACAACTCCACCGCCCAAAGATAGTAAAACTCAACATGTTGTACAAATTTAATTGTTAAAAACCCATCATGGCGACGTGGTGGTAACGAACCGGGCTTGTTGAAAAGTGCGGAGACATGAACATCAAGGGGGCAAATTACTGATGTTGCTCGGGTGGTAAACTTTGGAGATTGCGAGTGAGCCACACCTGTGCCAGAAACATCACCGACAGTGCAACGGCAACTTTGTAGGGCGCGGCAATGTCTGCCTTGTCGAAGAGGACTCCCGACAGGGGCATTACCAATAAAGGCGACACGAATTGTCCCAAATATAATGCAGCCGACAGCAATGGCATCACAGTGTTGACCGAGTCGCGTCCGCCCTTTATCGAAGCGATTGTGTTCAAGTAGGGCACACCCAATCCCGCCGAAATGCCAATCAAAGCCGACCCTGCGATGATGAGTGATAATCCGTCAGCCCATGCCAAGCACGAGTAGCCGGCTATAAACATCAACGGAGCGAAATATTTTAACTGCCGGCGGCAGGCATTCATGATACCCCCGAAAGCCATGCCTACAAGGAAAGCGACGAGGTCGAGTCCGACCATAATCACGGTTGTTGAAGTGGTGCTTATTTCACATTGCCGGGGTGCGGTAATGGCGAAGTTGGTAGGGTAGACAAAAAATATGGTCATTAACAAGAACATACCCGTTACCGAGGGGTGAAAACGGACAAGATTGCTTAACTTGATTGTTTTGCCTTCGGTTGACAATCGTGCATCGGGAAGCCAAATGATGACCATGACCAGCGCAATAAGTCCGAGCAGATACACGAGGAAGGCATAGTTCCATTCCACTTGAGCGAGAAGTCCGGCAAGCAACGTGGCGACCACTCCGCCCATTTGGTTCATTGCTGCCGAGAATCCCATCAGTTGTGCTTGTCGCTCGGGTGGATAGTAAAAGGCAAGCAACCCCGTTGATAAAGGCATAATCAACCCCACGCTCACACCTAACAGTCCCCTCATTATCATCAGGGCGTAAATGTCGGCACAAAAATAACAACCGGCTCCGGCAACAACATATAGCAACAGTCCTGAAATGGCGATTGTGCGTGATGACAGGTGTGAGGCAACGGTGCTGAAAAAGAAGTTTGTCACGATTATAAACAACGCCGGCATGCTCACGATGAGTTGTACGAGAATTGCCGGTCGGTAGGCAAAGTGTTGCTTGATTAATCCCAAAGCGGGGGCTATGGCAGCACCTGCCATCACGGTGAGCAACGACATTGACAGTATTGTTGCCGTCACCTTGTGTGAAATTTTTTCCATTTTGATACTCCGTCTGTTATGAACCGAAAAAATGTTTGTTTACTATAATGCCGGAAGTTCATAACTGGATTTACACGGAGTTATAATCGTTGTGAGTCAAGTGTGCTCGGTTCCGAAACGCGCTATCGATCCCGGTTTTTGCGCTGCAAAGGTATACAATTTTGCCGTAATAGCCAAACCGCAATACCACCGAATGTCCCGACGAAACGTCAGTTGGAAACCGACCGCCGTAATAAAGAGTTTCCCGTCGTAAATGTGATTTTTTTCATATTAAGCCGCCCAATTACAGGAAAATTTATATCTTTGCATTGACATAACCGGTATTAATGCCGAACCATTGATGAAAACCTGTCAAAACAATGAAAATCTATCAAGCCAATGTTATTTACACACGGCAGAGCAATCGCTTTGAAATCGTCCCGCGCGGCTTTGTTGCCGTTGAAGACGGTAAGGTTGAAGGTGTGTACAACGAGTTGCCCGAGCATCTCAAGTCATGTCCCATTGAAGATTTGGGAAACCGATTGCTCATTCCGGCTATGAACGACATGCACGTGCATGCTCCGCAATATCGCAATCAAGGTATCGCAATGGACCTCGAGTTATTACCCTGGTTGCAAAACTACACTTTCCCCGAGGAACTCAAGTATGCCGACACCGCCTATGCCGAGCGTATGTACCGCCGTTTCGTGCGCGACTTGTGGCGTTTCGGCACAATGCGTGTCGTGGCATTTGCTTCGGTGCATCTCGACAGTACCCGCTTGTTGATGCGGCTGCTCGACCGTGCCGGAATGGCAGGTCGGGTAGGTAAGGTGAACATGAACCGTAATTGTCCCGAAGGATTGCAGGAAACTGTGGTTGATGCCAAGGCGGCTTGCGCCTCGCTTGTTGACGAGTTTGACCGTGACGACGCTCGTGTGCGCCCAATCGTCACGCCACGTTTTATCCCATCGTGTACACCCGAACTGTTGGAAGCCTGTGGCGAGATGGCTCGTCGCTACAACTTGCCCGTACAGTCTCACCTATCCGAAAATCACGGCGAGATCGAGTTGGTGAAACAACTTGAGCCGGAGAGCCGTTTCTATGGCGATGCTTACGACCGCTACGGTCTGTTCGGCACCACTCCAACCGTGATGGCTCACTGTGTCTGGACCGACGGTGAGGAACTTGAATTACTCAAGAAGCGAGGCGTGATGGTGGCTCATTGCCCCACGTCAAACTTCAACGTGTCGTCGGGCTTGGCTCCGGTGCGGCGTTTCCTCGATGCCGGCATCGCTGTGGGACTCGGCTCCGACGTGAGCGCAGGGCACGACTTCAGCATTTTCCGTATGATGGTGTACGCAATACAAGTGAGCAAGATGCACTACTGTCAAGACAAGTCGTGTGCCTTCCTCACGCTACCCGAGATTTTCTGGATTGCCACCAAGTCGGCCGGTAGTTTCTTCGGAAAGGTGGGCAGTTTCGAGCAGGGCTACGACTTCGATGCCCTCGTCATTGATGACTCGGAACTCAATTTCGACAATTATTCTCTGCCTCAACGACTCGAACGCTTTATTCACATCGGTGACGATCGTCAAATCGTCGCACGCTACTGTCAAGGTCGACTCGTTCCCGACCCGGGTTTGTGAGGCTTTGGCTCATCTGATTTATCAACCCTACTCTTCGCGCCTCATTGTTTTTAGAACATTATTTTGAATGTTTAATAAAAATGAAAAAATTAATTTCGATGATGGCCGCCATGCTGGTGATGGCGGCTTGTACGTCCGGCAACGAGCGAGACAACCCGAACTTGAATGTGAACACCGACACGACCGACAAGCCCCAAGCGGTGCAAGGTCGCAAGAACTTCGGCTCGGAACACGCTTTAGTCACCACGCCTCAACCGTGTGTGATGAACCATCGCAAAAGGCACAAAAATTAGCTGCTATCAGTTGGTTTTGTGCCTTTTTTTTGTTTATCTCTTGGTAGTGTAGCTGCTTGCTCCCTGCACATTTTTCACCAAAGTCGAACAGAAAGACTGCAAATTGACTGCAGTGGCTGTCTTTGGTAAAAAATGGCAAAAATTAAATTTTATCTTGACCTGCGCTCGGTTCGGGCTGATGGGGCTTCGCCCTTGAAGATAAACATCAGCCACCGCCGCAAGACCGCCCTCGTCAGTACGGGCGTGTTCCTTCTGCCCTCGCAGTGGGATGATGGCTCTCGGTGTGTTATGCTGCATCCTCGCCGAGCCGCAATCTCTAATCACCTGAACCACTTGTATTGCGATGTGGAGGAGGTTGTCCTCGGTCTGATGCGCTCGGGTGAGTTGGACGCTTTAACGGCGACAGAAGTGAAGCAGCGTGTCCTTGCCCGGCTTCGTCCGGGTTTTGATGCGCAGGAGGACGAGGTTGTGTACTTGGCTCAATGGTTCGAGCGGTTTGCCCTGTCCCGTCCGAAGGCTCGCACTCGGGAGATCTATGCCAGTACCCTGTCCCGGCTTCGTGCGTTTTGCTCGAACTTCGATAGGTTGCGGTTTGAGGATGTCGACCGGGTTTGGCTCGAGCGGTTTGATAAATGGTTGGAGCAGTTTGCTCCCTCTCGCAATGCTCGCAATATTCACCTGCGCAACATTCGGGCGGTCTTCAATGACGCAATCGATGAGGGTGTCACCTCGCTATATCCCTTTCGCAAATTCAAAATTAAAGGCGTGCCCACGCCGAAGCGTGCGCTCTCGGTGGAGCAGCTTCGGCAGTTGCTCTCGCACCCTGTGTCGCCGTCCCAACAAAAATACATCGATGCCTTTAAACTCATCTTCATGCTGATTGGGATTAATGTTGTGGATTTGGTTCACCTCCGGGAGGTGGTTGCCGGACGTGTCGAGTACTACCGGGCAAAGACGCAGCGGCTCTATTCGGTGAAAGTCGAGCCGGAAGCACTCGAGCTCATAGAGCGGTATCGTGGCTCGGGCTGGCTTATTGGCGTGCTCGACCGCTATGCCGATTATCGGGACTACTCGAAGCGTTTGAACATGAACCTCCATGAAATCGGGGCGGCTTGTGGCGTGCCTCAGCTGACCACCTATTGGGCGCGACACTCATGGGCGACCATTGCTGCCTCGCTCGACATTCCGAAGGAAACCATCGCCGCTGCTCTTGGTCATGGTGGTAACTCCGTCACCGACATCTACATCGACTTTGATCGGCGCAAGGTGGACGATGCGAACCGCCGAGTGCTCGATTGGGTCTTATATGGGAAGCAGTGAGTTATTTTAGGCGAAAATCGCACACGGCGGCGTTTTGCTTCTCGGGTGTCCTGTTGTGCCACCTTGCAAGCAAAACGCCACAAGGGCGTTATTTGGCTTTACAAAAAAATTGCCCGGCAGGTGGTTCAATCCCTGCCGGGGCTTTAATGGGTTTCAGGTTCATCAGACCTAAAAACCACAACAACACCGCAAAGGTACGGCTTTTTCTCGAACCGACAATAAAAAACCGCCGTTTTTTGCGGCGGTCTTTTGCGGCGGTCTTTTACTGGAAGTTGTTAGTTGATGCGGTAGTCTATTTTCAGCGTGGCAAGTCTGCGCTGAATGTATTCGATGGAGCGGGTCAAGTCATCAAATACCATGTCGATTTCGCTTTGTTGCGCATCACCTGATTGCTCGAGGTCATCTAAAAAGCGCACCGCTGAGTTAATGCGTTCTGTTGCTTGGAGAACCATGCGGAGGGTTCTGTTGTGGTTGTTGGTGGTTTCCATTGTTGTTGCCTTCATTGTCTTGGTGCCGGTGTTTAGGCTGTCGGCGGCAGTGTTGTTGTGGTTTCTTAATCTGTTGCAAATTTAACACCATTCTTTGGAACACACAAGCGTTATTTTAAAATAAACCACAAAATATCAAGTATTTAGACTTATTTAGCATTTCGCCTCTTGACTTTGTAAAAGCCGAGGCTCGGGACGCTGCCTGAACCTCGGATCTCGGTGTCACTTAAATTTGCGGTAGAGCCTGAAAGCCTCCCAGCCGCAAAACGCCACAAGGGCGAGCAGGAACAGCCTGCCCAGCCACACGCTTATCCTGTCGATGACGTTGGGGGGCTTCGTCACCTCCTTCGTCACCTCGATGGGAACTTCCACCACCTGTGTATCGTGGACGCTGATGGTGTCGTGGATCGTGTCAGTTACGAGCCAGCGGTTGATGTTGGTTACGTTGGTTACGCTGCGCTCGATGAGGGTGTCGCCTCGCTGGATGATTATCACGCTGTCGCTTCGTAGGATCGTGTCCCGGACAATGTCGAGGCGGTGCTCCACGGCTGTCTGTGTCACGACCTTCGGCACTTCAACGACTTGCACCTTTTCCTGTGTCCTGCAGCTGCATAGGTTTATCAAGAGGCATGCCAGCATCGCCAAAAAAAAGCCCAAAACTAAAGGGGCGCATCCTCTGAAGGTGTCGCTTATGAGTTGGCGGTGGCTGCTCATTGCTTTGCGCTGTTAATGTGGCTGATGATACCTTCCACGTGCAGCTCGACAATCTTGCGCTTGCCTTCCTCGCTCTTGAGAATTGCGAGGTCTTCCCGGTTGTCGTAGAACAGGTTCTCTGTTAGCACTGCCGGGCAGTTCGTCCGGGCGATAATTGTAAAATTTGCCTCCCAATAGCGGCACGCAGGGACGGAGCGGTTGCCCTTGAAGCCTCGTCTTTCGGCTTCGGCGTAGAGTGCCTGTGCGAGTTTCTTGCTTGCTGCGCTGCTCTGCTTGGCTACGAAAACCGAGAAGCCTCTGGCGTTTCTCCAATCGCCATTACCGGCGGCGTTGGCGTGAATACTCACGAGCAGGACGTTCTGCTTGCCGAGCTTGTTGCACCATGCATTGACTCGCTTGCACCGCTCCTGGAGCGGCACGTCTTCGATGTCTTCGGTGACGATGCGCTCGGCATCGTAGTCTCGCCTGCGCAATTCCTCCACTACGGGGATTGCGATTTCCCGGTTGAATTTCCACTCGTAGAAGCTGTTGTCGGGCGAGCGTTTGCCCGGGGTCTTCTGAGCGTGTCCGTTGTCGATTAAAATCTTCATTTTGATTTGCCTCCTTTCTTCTTTTTTTTGCTGGTTTTTGACTTGGGTACTGTGAGGTATTTCGCCACCTCGGCGGCTATTTCCTCGGGGCTTCGGTGGCTTCGGGCGATAGCTTCGGCGAGGTGTGCGATGTCGCTCGCGTCCTTCTTGGTTTTGTGTTCCGCTTTTTCGAGAATGCTTTTAACCTCCACAAGGCAGATGCCCAATGCTCCGAGGGTGGTGAACACCGGGAACACCGGCAGTCCGCTGCCGTGGAAACGCTGGAGGTAGAGCACTGCGAACATCTGCACGCCATCGGTGATGGTAAGTGCGATGAGGGCGTTGTAGTATTGGGAGATTTTCTCGATCGTGCGCTTGTAGCCGAGGCTGGTTCTCACCTCGCCTCGTTTATTTGCCTTCCTCACGCCTGCCCAAAGGTCGGCGAGAATGAGGCAAAAAACGGCGAGGTAGGCGATGGCTACGAAGACGCCCAAAAAGCCGAGTTTGTTGCTGATGAATTCTTGCATGTTGGATTGTTGTTAGCGTTCCTCGATGAGGTTGTTGTCACGGGCGTACTGCAGGAGCTGCTTGGCGATGGTCTTCGCCTCTGCTCTCCATTGCTGCATCTGCCCGAATTCCTCGCTCGCCTCGGGGTCGCTCGGGTCAAGCAGGTAATTGTTGACCACCGCCTGCATTCGGTCGCTTGGGTAGTAAAGCGTGACCAGCCTGTCGACCAGCAGTGCGTAGTTCCAGCTCGCCGGCGGCAATGTGATCTCGAGCCACCGCCACGTGGTTTCGTCTTCAAGGCTTGGCTCGACCAGCACGTTGATGGTTGCTACGGGCTGTCCGAGAATTCTTGCTACCATGACGGGCGCAGGCTTTTCCTCGCCCGAGTTCCATGTTCCTGAGCTCTGCATATTCGTTCCGTGTTAGAATTGTTGTTAATCTGAATTTGTGCTTCGGTTTGACCACAAGGAAGTTCCTTGTTATGTAGCAGCATCCCCAAAAGTTGGGCTTGTTTTTGAATGCTCGCCTTCTTATGCCGTAGCTCGCTGTGTGGCATAAAAAGCCCATGTAGCTGTTGATGGATGCCTGTGATGGTTTTATCTCTGAATTGTCTTTTTGTTCGTGTCGTTCCTTTTGCTTCGGGCGGCGGTGGGAAACCACCGCCTTACAAATTTTAAAATGCGGCGACCGCCCTCACGCTGCCGTTGCCCTGCTTGCCGACGATGGTGTAGAGGCCGCCATTGGAGAAGTAGATGTACCATGCGTAGGTGGCGGAGGCCTCCGTGCTTGACCAGTGGTAGCCTGTGCCGAATTGTCCAGCCACGTTGTTGGCTACGGCGTTGGCGAATATGGCGTTTGCTGCGCCCTGTGTGTAGCCCTGCGAGTGATACCAATACAGGCGAGCCAGCTCTCCTGCAGCAGGCAAATACCAATTGTGCGCCTTGAACTTGT
The DNA here is from genome assembly GCA_937901905.1 of uncultured Porphyromonadaceae bacterium. GTDB lineage: Bacteria > Bacteroidota > Bacteroidia > Bacteroidales > Muribaculaceae > Sodaliphilus. The sequence continues at coordinate 21,738 of CALDIF010000027.1, forward strand.
CCGCCAGCGTTTCGTCAGCTCGCACGCTCGGCTCGTATGCGTAGCAGAGCGATGCAGGTGGGTAGTAGTACTGCTGGTAGTTTGTTCCTTGGCTGTTCATGATGTCGGTTATCTTGTTTCGCAGGTCTGTCAGCTCTGTGGTTGTTCCGTTGGCGGCTGGCGGCACGAGGTTGACACCGCTGTCGGTGAGGATGCGGTTTCGGTGCTTAATAATGAGTAGCGTCTTGTATTTGCCCACGGGCATGACCGTGCCAGCTGGATAGCCCATGAGGGCTTCCTCGAGTGTCACCAGATGGATGTCATCGATTGCGCTGCCCTCGGGGAGGTCTGCCTTGAAGTCCGTGTTGTCGCTGTTGCGGTAGTTCGCCGTGGTGGCGTAGCTGATTCCATCCGTGGCGATGTCACGGATGGGCGTGTTGTACACGTTATAGTTCGGGCTGTCTGTGAGCTGGATTCCCGAGAGGCTGTTGCTCGTTAAGCCCCAGTGTCTTGTTTCGGAGAATGTTCTCGGGGCGACCATCCTTCGGTCGGTTGGGTCGTTGGGGTTGATGTAGAAGCATATGCCTACCACGGTCTTCGTGTCATCGTGTATGTCGGAGTAGCTGCCGTCTGCGTAGACGTAGTCGCCCACGTGTGCCGAGCGGTCGTAGAAGCCGATGGTGAAGGTGTCGGTCAGCTCTGTGTCATCGTCCAGCGTCACCGTACAGGTCACCACGGCTGTTGGTGCGAGGGCTTCCGTGCCTATTGCGTTGACATGAAGCACGCCTGTGGTGGCGTTGATGGTGGCGTAGCTGTTGGTGGTTATCGACCATACGATGCTCTTGAAGTTGTTGCCGTAGACGACATCGGGAGCCACCTTCATTTGGTAGTCTTGTCCTATCCACTCGCTTCCCATATAGCTCAATCCCTTCACGTTGATGTACTCGATGCTTCTCGGGCTGTAGATGATGTGGAGCGGATTGCTTGCGCTGTCAATGTTGCCCCATGCCTCATAAAAGAGCCGCTTGGCTTCGAAGGTCACCCTGTTCGAGCCTTGGATGGTGATTGTTCCTCGGAGTGTGCATTTGCCCTGCTTTGCCAGCGTGGCGAGGTATTCCACGAGGGCTGTGGTGTTCAGCTCCCATGAGATGTTGTCCACGTTGACCTGTTGCAGCTGGCTGTTGCCGATGCTGTAAACGCTGGACACAAGGCTCAGGCTGTCCACGATGGGTGAGTTGAGGATGGTTATCGATGTGACGTTCTGCACCGATTGGATGTTGAAGCTGGTGAGGCTGGTGAGGTTCACAAGGTTGACGGTGCGCAGGTTCGCTCCCAGCTCTATTGTGCGTAGCGTGTCCGTCTGCGGCAGCGTGACGCTTGTTACGCCGCTTCCCCAAAGGTATAGCTCTCGCAGCTGGGTTTGGTTGCTCAGGTCGAGGGCAAAGATGCCGTTTTGCCCTGTGGCTGTTCCGAAGCCCACGCAGTGGGTGAGGTCGAGGCTCTCGAGTGCCACGCAGTTGCGCAGGTCGAGGCTCTTAAGCTGGGTGTTAGTGTAAAGGTATGCGCCGCCTGTGCCGAGGGTGTCCTTGTCGGAGTGCGAGCCGATACGCAGTGAGCGGAGGCGCACGGCGTAGGTGAGGTCGATTGAGCCGAGGTCGCCGAAGCGGTAGAGGTCGCCGATGTCTGTAAGCAGGTGGCTGTTGAAAATGTAGACGATTGTGTCGTTCTGCTTGCTCTTGAATTCGTTCTTCACGAGCACGCCTGCCTCGGTGTCGATGCAGCGGTATCGCTTGGTGTTATTGTAGTCCCTCGTTCCGAAGCCCACGCTCACGTATAGCTGGGTGTAGGGCTTGATGGTGAGGTCGCTTCCGTTGCCGAAGGCTCGGAAGGACAGAATGTTGTTGTCGGCGTTGGCGTGGTATTTGCTCATGCGGTAGGCAAAGGCGTAGTACAGCCAATATCGCCGCTGGTTCTTCTTGTCGCCGAGTGCGCTCTCAATCCATCGGCTGTAGGGCGTGCCTCCGTGGTACTGCCTCATGCCGAAGTTGTAGAGTGCCTCGCACCATTGGTTTTGGTGGTTCTCGAACTTGGTGATTGCTTGTTCGTAGCTGAAGCCTGTTGTCGCGGCGTTGCTGTAGAGGGTAACGTACATCTGCTGGAGGCGGCTGGCGAAGCCGTCCCTGATGTTAATCCAAATAGCCGAGTTCTGTCCGTTCATCACGTTGGCTACGTTGTCGCCCTCGGGCTGGGTTTCTTGGTTGTAGACGAATTCGTTGTTAACGATGTAGTCCTTGTCTTCGAGGTAGGAAGGGAATTTGAGCCGTCCCTCGTTGTCGATTGCTACGCCTGAGTCGCAGTCACGTGCCATGCAGCCCCAATGCGTGCCATCCATCGTGTAAAGGTTGAGGTTCTTGCTCCCGCTGTCAATCATCCAGAATTGTTCACGCCACAGGTAATACATGCACCACTGGTCAACAATGATGTAATCCTCGCATTCGGTCACGAATTTTGCGAGGCGGTAGTCTGCGTTGTCGTAGGTGTGGGTGTTGCCGTATACGTCCGTGTATGGTGTGGAAAGGATGCGCCCGGTGGCGAGTAGCTGGTTGGTGCTCACCAGCCAATTGTGGAGGCGCAGCAGGTCTGCGCACTCATTATTGGCGACCGCTATCTCTCCGCCGTTGCTGGCTTGACCGAAGTCGTTGTCCTCATTGCTCGGACTGTCCTTCGGGTAGCGTGCTTCGTAGTAGGTGAAGATGCCGTCCGTCATGCCGCCTCGCCCATCGTTGAGCGAGCCGTCCCATTGGTGTTCGCTCAGGGCGAAGTCAAAGAAGATATTGTTGTCCCGGATCTCCCAGCATTGAGCCCGGGCATTCTCCCATGTGTATGCGCCGACAAAGCCCAGCACCTTCTCGTCACCCTTGGCGTTGATGAAGTTGAACATGCCGATGGGCGTGTAGGCGTTGTTGTAATATTGGAAGATAAAAATCGGGAAGCCCATGAGGCTCTGCCTGTAGGTGTCCGCTCCGAGGTTGCGCTGCGCCAGCGTGAGGCAGTTCGGGAAAGTGTTCCGCAGTCCTTGCCCCATTTGTGTGTAAAGTTCCGAGAGGATGACGTTGTTCGCCATCTCGCTCGAGGCGTAGTCCTTCTTGTAGGTGAATTTTGTGCCTGTCGGTGAACCCACGTAGAGGACGATGCCCGGGACGCTCAGCTCGTTCACGGTGGGGTTCTTCAATTTCTCATCGAGGTTGCGGTAGGGCATCGGGTAGTTCATGGAGCTTGTGCCCTGGTTCTTCAGCTCATCGCTTGTGGAGGTGAAGCTCGGCAGCGGCATGGAGGCATCATTCTCGTTGTTCGGGTTGATGAATGTGGTGCGCTCGACCGCCACGGCGGTTTTGCTGTTGGGTAGGTTCTCCATCTGCAGCAGTAAGATGGGCAGGTCGGGGCGTGCCGTCACCAGCTTGCTGTAGCTCACGTTCATATTACTGTCGAAGATGTCATTTCGCTTTGCGATGGCTATCTTGTCGGCGACCACCGGGGTGTCGTAGGCTCGGTTGTTCTGTAGCCCCTCGGGGTTCAAAGCTGCACGGTACGCTCTCACGCAGTAGATGTCAACATCGCAGTAGTCGCTTCCTATTTCGATGTTCTGTGGTGTCGCTTGCATAAAGTTGGTGGAGGTGGTGATGAGCTTCATCTGCTGGTACACGCCGTCCACGTATACGAGCATGAGGGCTTCGTCCGAGGTTTGCGTGTTGCCGTTGCTGTCCGTCCATTCGCAAGTGGTGAAGTTGCCCTCGATGACAAGGTCGATGCGCACATGGGTGTCTTCCTTGTAGTCAGCCGCCAGCGATTCGTTGTTGCTGGCAAAGGTCATGCTGTTCGCTTTGAATTCAAAGCCCACGCCTCCGTTAATGCATCGCACCACGCTGGCATCTCGCTTGACGCAGTTTCGGGTTGCGAACTCGATGCTGAAGGTTAAGCCTCGGTGTGTGCCGGGCACATCCACGCCGTTGCCCATCGCAGGGTTGGTGGCAAAGGGCTGGTATGGGATGGTGATGCGCTTGCCTCGCTTCACGTGCATGGCGATGTTGCCGTCTTTGTCCGGGAGCCAGCCGCTGCCCACGCCGGTGAAGTCGATTTGCGACAAGTCCACCGCCACGCCGTTGTTCGACCAGACGTTGTAGTTTTGGTCGCTGTTGCTCCGTCCTGCGCTGCTGAGTGCGAAGTCGTAGCCGCTGATTTCGCTCAATGTCACCTCGGCTGCATTGATGGTGATTGCGATGTCCCTTGTTTCGCCATTGCAGGTAATGCGCACCTTCCTGTCACCAATCAGCCCGGTGTCGTGGAGCGAGATGCCGAGCTCCTGCATCCCTGATTCGCCGTCTGTGATGGCGATGGTTTGGGTGGTGCTTTGGAGTACAGCGTCCCTGTCGCCGAGGATTGAGACGGTTGCCTCCTTGCTGCCGATGAAGCCAGGCACGTAGACCCAATAATTCACGGCGAGGACGTTGTAGAGCGTGGTAGTTGTGCCGGCGAGCAGCGTTGTTCCTATCGAGGTGGCGGCACTGCCTTCCACGGCGTAGATGAATTCGCTATGGTAGCTCTCGGTGCGGATCTCGCTGTCATCTTCGTATTCGGCATAAACCTCGAGGCTGTGCGCTCCGTCACTCTTGCCTCGGGTGATTGTGTACTCGCTGGTGGAGCCGGGGCTTTGGCTGCCCACCATGCCGCCCTCTCCATCTATCAAAATGAAGATGTTTGCCCTGTTGCCGAGCAGTGTTACTGCGAGTGTCCATTCGCCTGTCTGTATCTCGGTTGGGTTAAAGGTGTTCAGCCTGATGGCGAGGCTTATTGTGTTCACCTCATAGGCGAGGCTCTCGTAGATGTTGCTGTGACCATCGTCCACGATGACCTTGATGAGGTTTGTGCCTTGGCTCAGGTGGCTGGCGAAGTCGAAGCCAATCGCCTGCCCATCGTAGCCGGTGAGCGTGCCAACCACCATGCTGCCTACGTAGAATTTGAGCGTGCAGGCGGTGGATACGGGTGTCTGTGTGTCGCCGTCCACGTATTTCTCGCTTATGCCCACTCGCATGATTAGCGAGGAGCCGAGGGCGATGCGGTAGGGGGCGGTCTTCCCCACGAGCTGGGTGGTGACGCTCAGGACGTAGTTGGTTTCCGTCATGACCACATTCACGTTGCCACTCTCGTCCGGGTGGAAAACGGACGAGCCGTTGATGCTCACTCCGTGCACCGCTCCTTGGTTTTCTTTCACGGCATGGACGAGGCGGTTGAATTCTTCGGCTGATATTCGCCCAGCAGCCGATTTGCCTTCGTTCTCAATCTTGCCGATTAAATCATCGATGTTTGTTGCCATGTGTTGTTATCTTGTTAAAGGATTATTGGAAATGCGTAAGCGAAGCCTTTCACCAGCGGTTCTCCTTGAATGCTGGCTATCGTGAAATCCCCGGCGTTCACCGAGGTCATCACGCCATTGTCGATGCAGATGTAAATGACCCGGGTGTCCCGAACTTCGAGCGACATGTATTGCTCGGTAGTCATCACCTTGATATTGCTGTCGTTGGTCACCTGCTCCTCGATAATCGCCCGGACGTGGTTGTCGGTGCCGTTCAGCACCTCGATGATTTCGTTCACCTTCTCGGGTACTTTGTTGAATTCCACCGCCGTCAGCGTGTTGCCTGTCTGCTTGCTCGGGATGTACAGGGGTTGAATGTTTATGTCTTGTGTCGTTGCCATGCCTCTTGTTTATGCGAGTTTGAATGGGAATGTATAGGTGAAGTTCTGATTTTCGGTCGCCGTATTCCCTCCTGTGTGGGTGAGGGCGTGGGCGATCACATCGGCGCAGTACTTCTGAAAGTCTGCACGCTCATGCAGCAGGTCACCTCCGATGGCTTTCACCGAGGCTTGCCGGTATCGTCCCTGTGCATCGACTTGGGATCGTGTCACCTTGAATGTTATGTGTTTCGGACTGCTCATCTCAATGCTCGGGGTTTGGCAAAACTTGCCACACTTCCACCCGTGTGGATCGCACGCCGTTGTTGAACATCATAAATTCTTGGTAGTAGATCGGATATTGCAGCAGCTCTTGGTTGTCCTCGAGTGTGAAGTCAAATGCCGAAAAATCGGTTATACCGAATTGAGCCGTTAGGTCGTTCTGCAGGTCTGTGATGCTGCCATACTTTGCGATGCTCCGTATCACTCTGGTTCTTGCATCTTGCGCCTGGTAGAGTCCTGTCGCCTTGTTAATGAGGGAGCCATTATCAATCACGCCGGCGTTTGTTCCGTTGTTAAACCACAGCCCATTTGCTTCCTCGGCTAGAGCTGCCGTCATGTCGCCATCGCCGAAGATGTTGCCGTTGATGCGCTTTGCGTAGTAGAGGTAGATTGTGGTTGCCGTACCTGCGCTTGAGCTGTGCACCACATCGTTTGGGTTCGCACTCAGGAAGATGAAGGTTTGCGGTTCAAATCTCGCCCCTTGTAGCTGGTTCCAGCTCATGCCGTTCACGCCGAGGTCGTAAATCACGCCTCCGCTCTCGTTCAAAAATTGCAGGATGGAGTAGCCATTCTCGTCCACGCCGATGCGGATGTTCACATTGCCGTATTCGTTGACCACCTCCATGAGGCTGCCGCCGATTTTCACGCTTGCCTTGTTCTCGCTGTTGACGCTGGTGTCGGGTCTTGTTTCGAGCCGTTTGACCACGAGGTCATCGCTTACCTCAGTGGTGGCTGCATTGAGCGAGATTTTGTTGGCCTGTCCATTGATGGCGATGCCCACCTCTTGCAAGCCGTTGGTGATTGCGAGGGTGATGCTGTCGTTGGTTTGCTCTATCTTGCTCGAGAAGTATTGCTGAACCGGCCGCCAATGCGCTATGCTGAATGCCACGCCTGTCGCCTTGGCGGTGACGCACCGCAGGATGTCATTGTTGTAGAGTGGGTTCTGATAGTCGTGCGTTGCGCCGCTGGCATCGCCGAATGTGCCCGAGCCGTCCTGTGCCGTTGCAGGGAAGATGGCGTTTACCCAAAGGTCGCCCTCATCGTAGGCTTGGTCTGTTCTTGGGCGAGCGACAAAGACTCGGCGTTTGCCGTCAGCGGTGTCCTGTGCCGCATTGGCTCGCTGGAGAGCCTCGAGCACATCCCTGTCGGTGAGCAGCACCCATTCGTAGCCACTCTGTGTTTCCTCCCACGAGTAAGCCAGCCCTGCGCCTCGGTGGTAGTAGATGTCTTTGAGGTGCTCCTGCTTCTCATCGGCGGTGAGCCATTCGCTCGCCGGCTCATTGCTCACCGTTGGGGCGACATCGCCGAACCACAGCTCTATCTGTGTGTCGTTCTGCGAACGTATGGAGTCCATTTCGTCTTTGAGGCTGTCGAGCAAGTCGCCAAGGCGGACGCTGTCGCCGCTGGTGTCGGTGACGGTTATCCAGCTGCCCTCGGGCGAAATCTGCACCACCGGCGTGGGTAGGCTGTAGGTGTTGATGCCTCGGTAGAGCCTGTAAAATGGGGAGTCGTTTCCGGCTCCGGCTTGGATGATGGCGTTTTGCCGGGTAGTGTCGGTGGTATTGCCCAGCGTCACGATTCGGTCACCTACCAGCGGTTCATCGCTTCCGGTGAGGCAGTCTGTTTTGCTCAGGTCGATGTAGTATTTGCCTCGGGTGGAGTCGTAGCCTGTCGCCGTCACCTTGCGCCATAGGAAGTGGTTGCCGATGTGGTAGGCGTTGTTCACGAGGTTGAATGTTTCGCAATAGGCGAGGTCGTTCACTGCAAACATGTTGGCGATGGCATTTCCATCGCTGTCTTCCTTGTTGAAAAAACAGCGGTAGTAGGTGCTTGTAACCTCTCGCTCGCTGATTGTCATAGCCGCCGGTGTCTGCATGAGCCTGCCTCCGATGTGGCTGGTCTTCATGATTTCCACTTCCTCGGCGGTGAGCTTTTTGCGCACCCTGAAGAAGTCGCTCTCGACCACCCAATTGCCCGAAGCGTCACGGTAGAAAGCTGCGCCGGTGCTCCCTCGGCTGAATGTGCCGGCTTCAATGCCTTTGTTGAAGACAATCTTTTCGCTGGCGGTGTCGGCTTTGGACGAGTGTAAAAACTCCCTGTCGGCTCGCTTTGCGCTATATGCGTTGTTGTCGGTCGCTTCGGTGGTGTCGTATTGCCTGATGAGCGTGATTGTGCTGCCTCCACCGCTGCCTGTGGCGATGTAGGTATTGCTGCCGTAGGTGATTGTTTTCACCTCGCCCTGCAAGTTACCGATGGTGCTGTATCTTGCGCTGTAGCCCACCTCGTAGCTGCAGTTGTAGATGTCGGTGAGCTTCTTGGTGAATGCCCGGACACGGCTCGGGCGTTGTTCCTCGCCGAAATATACGGAGTTCTTCAGGTTCACCGCTTGCCCGATGTCGAGGTCTACCACATCGGCGTTGCTGAAGATGAGGTCGCCGTATTCGTCTTGTGTATAGCCCGAGCACCGCACGGGGTCGGTATTGCAGGTGTAGGTGTCATCATCTTTTACCATTTCGGCGATTTTCACTCTCGCTGCCTCGAGCAGTTCTTGCTCCGCAGCCGGTACGTAGTTGTCGCTCACGTAGCTGGTGTCAAAGCCGTAGAGGATGTAGGGGTCGTCCACCAGTGGCTTCAGCGTGTCGTTAGGCAGTGGCACGCCGTAGTCTTCATTGCGAATGATTTCAAAGCACGGGTTTGCGTTGTCGTCCTGTCCGGCGGCGATGAAGTTCACGGCGAAGTCGAGCCCTGCGAGGCGGCTTCCGGCTTGGAAGACGATGCGCAGTTCCTCATCGGGGAGGCGGTAGTCCTCGCTGAAGGCGAAGCCGTCATCCTCAATGCGGTAGGCATTCCATTGCTCTCGGGTGGTAGAGCCGTCTTCATTCTCGATTTCGTCAGTGTATTGCTTGGTGGTGACGGCGGTTATCTGTCGCACTTGCCTCGGGTAGATGTCCTCAAAAAGGGCGACCGCCTCCACCACATCCTCATCGGCGAGGTTTTCCCATGCGTCCACGCACGCCGTGCCTTCGGGCAGCTGGAGGCGTTTCTCTACCACGCCCTCCACGAGCGCACCGCTTTGTGTGCCTCGGTAGTTGGTGGGGAGGTTTCGTGTAGATCCGAAGGCGTAGAGGCGGGTGGCGTATGCTCCCTCGGAGGCGGCTGCCTCCATTGTGTTAATCAGCCCTCCGATTTCGAGCACCACCGGCGTGCCGTACTCGCATTTGCTCAGGTGTATTGTTCTGCCTTCAATCCACCACTCGGTGTCCCATGCCTGCGCTATGTTGGTGAGCGCATCGAAGATGGTTGTGGCATCAAAGGTGAGGTTTTTCACCTCGGTGAGGCTTGGGTCGATGTCGTACTGCCAATTGTTGCCCAGCCCGAGCCGCTGCAGGTTGCTGATGATGATGTCCATGAAGTAGCCCGGGGTTTGTGTGAGCGACCAGCTTTTTTCTCTATTGCCACTCTGCCGGTTATAAAACAAGACCAGCTGCTTCCATCGCTCCCATTCGGCGTGGAATTTGATATCGTAATCCCAGCCACCGTTGCCGGTGTTGAAGCGTGGACGGTCAAGGTTCACAATCTCGTAGCGGTGGGTGCCGAAGCTCGGGGCGATATAAAAGCCCTTCCTGAATTGGACATGCTCGGCGAGCGTGAACTTGAGGCTCACGTATTCCTCCACCATCAGTTCCTTGTGCCATTCGCAGCTGTCGCCGATTTCGACCGAGGCGATTATTGCTCCGTTGCGGTTGTAGATGTTCATGCTTCCTCCTCTGCTTCTTGGGTTGTTGTGCGATTGCTCGGGTCGGGTTCATTCAGTTTTAAAATGAATTTTCCCAGCCTGCCGTTGTAGTTGCTGAATTGCTGGCATGAGACGTACTTGAGCCGGTATGTCACGTCTGCCTCGTATTTCGTCTGCAGCACGATGTCGCCTTGCTGGAGCTCGGTGACAAAGGCTCGGTATTGCTGTAGAAAATCAGGCAGGCTCGCTGCCTTGATGAAGACCGTGAGCGTGAGGTCACGCTCATCGACCATCGGGGTTGTCGGCTTCACCTTTTTGCCGGCGGTGAGCGGTGACTTGTTGATGATGTACTCCTTCAAGGGCGCAGGGGTCATGAGCGCGGAGAGCCCTGTGCTGTCCATGAAGACGCCCCAGGTGGTGTAGGCATCTTGGTTGTTGATTATCAGTTCGCCTGTCATAGCTTGTCAGTGTTTCGTTTAATCGATGCGATATCCTCCCTGATGCCGTAGAGTTCCCGGGTGTTCTTGGCTATCGCCTCGAGGTTGTTGTTTGCTATCACGATGAGGTTTGTCATCTCGCTGAGTTGTGTTCCTCGGTCGGCTTGGCTGGCTCGGATTGCCGCCACGTCCACGATGTGGCTGGAGAGCATTTCCTCGATGTGGGTTGTGGACATCTGTACCGCCGTGAAGCGTCCGTTAAGCTCATCGATGCTGTCTTGGCTGGCGGTGGTAAAGCCTCGCTTGGTGCTATCCTGTCCCTCGGTGTTTGTCCAGCCAAAGGCATCACGTAGGGCGTTGCGCTCGGCAATCCCTTGCTGCACGATGTTGTCCCATTGCTCCTTCAAGGCGTTGGTTTCGGCTTGAGTCATGCCGTTCTCCATCGCTGTAGCAAATGACTTGTACCAATCCTTGAGAAGCGGCTCGTAGGTGTCGCTCACCATAGCATTGATGATGGCTTGCTGCATGTACTTCTCGAAGTTCTTGCTGAAGTCGCTTGATTTCGAGTCCATGTCCATGAGTGCACTGGTGAATTCGTCCACAATGCTATCGAGCGATGTGCCGGACATCTTCTCGAAGTATGCGTCCTCGGCTTCTTGGAGTTGCCTCCAATAGTCTATATAATCGTCCATGAATTGGGCAGCGTCTTGGTAGCCATCATCGGCGAGGCTCTTTATCAAGCCGTAGATTTCCGGGGCTTCCTTGGCGACCTTGTACATCTGCTCGCTGGAGAGATTAAAAAAGTCCGATGCCGAGCGCACGCTGTGTCCCACGATTTGGGTCACTCGCTGCCATTGCTGTGTGGTGACTTTGTCGTTGATTTTGCTGTTGCTCGAGTGCTTGCCTCCAACACCAAGGAAGCCGTTACTATAGGCGGCTGCGCTTCGTGACATCATTTCCTGTGTGTTCGCCATAGATTTGTTGATGTCGTCCTGTATCTTGTTGTAGGTTTCGAGGGCGTTGGCGGTGGAGCCTTCCTTCATCTCATCTGTCAGCTCATCCACGGCGAAGCGCAGGGCTTCGTTGCTGGCGGTCAGTCGCTCGATGTCATCGAGGAGGTTCTTGTCGCTTGAGCCGAAGCCGGCCAATCCCCAAGCTCCGAGGGCTTCTCCGAGGGTGCGGAGGCTTCCGTACACGCCATTGGCGACACCCATGAAGTTGCTACTCTTTAGGCTCTCCCATGCCTGTGTCGCATATTGGCTGGACTCTGCAAGCGAGTTGAAACCTTTGCCAAACTTGGTATCCTCTAGCCCCATCTGTTTGAAGATCTCATTTGCCGATTGCACGTTGTCGTTCACTTTGTGGACAATCTTGTCGGTGGCGGCTACAGTGTTTGCTATGTTCCCTCCGGCGGCTTCGGCGGCTTCGGCGGCTTCGCCCTGCGCTGTGCCGAGTGCCTCGGTACTCTCGGTGAGTGCGCCCTCGGCTTTGTTGAGCTCGCCGAACAGCTTGGACAGCCGGAGTGTCGATTGGTTGTCGCCTTTGAATAAATCCATGATGCCCTGCATGTTCCCCATCGAGATTTCTCCTTCGTAGGTTTTGCCTTTGCTTGTCAGGAAGTCTGTTATTTCCTGCTGGGCATCTATGATATCAACAAGTCTCTCTTTTTGTTTCCCTTCGGCTTCTATCAGTCGTTCCTGTGCGGCGGCAGCTTCCTCGATGAGTCGTTTTTGTTCTTCGAGCTCGGGTATGACAAGACCGAAGACTTCCCTCCATCCGCTCTGCCGTTTGGTGATTTGCCTCTCGACATTGGCGAGCTGCTCGGCTATCACCTTGGCATTCTCGGCGGAGATGTCCTTCACGCTGAGGGCATCCTTGAGCTGCTTCTTGAGCGTCTGCAGCGTTTTCAGCGACACGCTGTCGAGGTTGCTGAATACCTGCTCCCAGTTGATGTCCTTCTTGAATTTCTCCATGTCGAGGTTCTGCAGGGCTTCCTGCATCTGTCGCTGGAGGGTGAGTTTCTCGCCCTCGGTGGTGGCAGCTGCTATCTTGGCGTTGAAGTCATCGGTGATGGCTTTTTTCTTTTCCTCATAGTCGCCGTACTCCCTCAAGAATTCTCGCATCGCCTGTTGCTCTACCTTGAAGCGTTCCTCCACGCCTCGCCGGTACTCCATGTTGGCACTCTTGTACATCGAGCCTGTGGTGACATCAAAGACGGGCATGCCGTCCTTGCCGATGGTCATTGTGCCGTATAGTGCCTGTTCTGCTTCGCTGGGCATGTAGTCCTTGTAGTCGTACTTGAAGACCTTCTTCTCGTTCTTTGGGTCAGCCTCGAAGAGTCGCCGGGCTTGGTTGATTTTCTCTTGGATGAGGTCTTCGTATCCTCGGCGGATTTCTTCCTGTTGCTTTTCAAAGTTGAGCTTCAGCTGGCGTATGGTTTTCTCGTTGCCTTCTTCCAGCAGATTTATCTCGTTCTGCTCGGTTTCGAAGGCAAGATCTTTGGCAGCTCGCTCTCTGTCCCTGGCTTGTTCTTCCCTTAGTTCTTTGATCTCTTGTTCCTTTTTTTCTCTCTTGAGTTTTTCATCAGCGGGATTGTTGTGGCTGCTTTTTCTTCCGCTTGAGCGGCTCTCTGCGTATGATTTTTTGTGGGAAGATAGCTCTTTCTCGAGTTTGCCGATTTGGTTGTTGTAATCTGTCCATTCGGCTGAACCGAATGCGCTATTATCTCTTTTCTTCTTGAGGTCGCTGAGTCGCTTTGACAGTTCTGCGTCCGACCCTGCTGTCAGCGTTTCGCCCATGAGGTTCTTAATGCTGTTTAGCAAAGACTCGAGGTATTCAAGGCGTGACGTGTCACCCACTTCCGGTTGGAGCTTCCGGGCGTTGATTTCGTCCATCTCGCCCTTGATGCTTTGGAGTGCTGCTTCGAGTTGTTCGTAGTTCATGCCCTTGATGCTCTCGTTGGTTATCTCGGCTGCCTGTTCAACGGCGGCGGAGTAACCTTTGAGCTGCGCCTGCGCACGATACAATTCTTTATTTGCATTTAAGAAGCCCTTGGCTGATGTGTCCACGTAATCGTATAAATCATCGTGAAAGGCTTTGATTTCCTCGTCTGTCGCACCCATTCCCCGGAGCATTTCCTCGATTGCCTCCACCTCTCCTCCGATAATTTTTTTTACATCTGCGTGGGGTTCGGCTAATGCATCGGCAATGGCTTGGCTGTGTTCCGCCATATGGGTGGTGATGGTCATCCATGCGGCATCTGTTATTTGTTGGATGTGCGTGCTGGCTTCGTCCACGGTTCTGTAGACTGTGACCATTACGCCATCTTTCGCTTCTTCTTCTACCTCTTTTACTACCTCGTGTGTCGCTTCATGCGCTTTTTCCACCAGCTTATCCATCGCCTTGGCTTCTGCGTCCATTGCATCTTTTTTCGCCTTGCTTGAGGCTTCGGCTAGGATTTTGGCGGCGGACTGTTCCTTGATAGCTTCGGTGAGCTCATCGAGTTTCTTTTTCTGCTCCTGAATGGTGTCATTCACTTTTAGCTCTGTAGTGTTATAGGCTTGTGCGATTTTGTTGATATTGTTTAGTGCTTGTGCGTGCGCCTTTGTTCCTGCTTTGGTGTGGTCGAGAATTGCTTTGTATTGAGCGAGTTGGTTTTGCTCCTTGGTGACCGCTTCCCTGAATTTATTGAGCGCATCGGTGCTTTTCTCGGTTTCCTTTTTGAACATTGACAACAATCCGATGAGCGAGGTGATTGCCACAAGTGCCATGCCGAATGGGTTGGACATGAAGGCCGCCTTCAAGCTGTTCATCGCTGTGGTTGCCATCTGTGTCGCTGCAGTCCACAGCCCCGTGGCGGCAGTGGACTTGTTTTTGTTGATGACATCGAGCTCTGTTTGCAGGTTGTTTAGCTTTTGCTGTGCTGTGGCTTTATTGGTTGCTGTTGCCGCCACCTCCTGCGCCGCTGCAAATTTCATGTCGGCGGCGGTTGCCATATCCTTCTTGGCGGCGGCGAGCTCGGTTTCGGCGGCGGCTATCCGGGTTGCGTCACCGCTGGCTTGAGCTGCGACCAGCTCTGTTTCGGCGGCTGTGACTCGTTGTGCGCTGCTGCTCATTATCTGCGCCGCTGTTTCGGCATCGGCGATTGCTTGGGAGTGTGCAGCTTCAGCTACGGCGAGCTTGGCTTGCAGTTCCTGCTGGATTGCCATGATTTCGGCTTCAATTGCCGACACCTCTCCCTGCTTGGCGGCTGTGTTGGCTTCGGTCGCAGCCGTGTCGGTTTGAGTAGCTGAATACTTGGCTGCGAGGGTTTGCAGCTCCTGCTGCCGGGCAGCCTCTATGGCAGCTTCCTGACCGGCTATCATGTTTTGATATGCCTGTATAATCATGAGGCTTCCCTTGTATTCGCCATAGGCTGCGACCACGGTGAGGATTGCTGTGCCGAGCTTGTCGAAATTCTTCACGGCATCGGTAGCAAGGTCAATCACTCCAAGGAACACGCCCTCGCTTTGCTCGCCCATGCTGTTGAGCGCATCTTGCCATGCGCCCTCAAGGTTACTCATTGCTCCGTTCAAGCCCTTGCTCTGCTTTTCGAGCATTCCTGCAAATTGACCGCCCTCGCCTGAAGCTGATTTAAAGGCGTCGGCTACCATCTTTGCACTGATTGCTCCTTGGCTCATTTGTTCCTTTAGTTCTGCTACCGTTTTCCCGGTCTTCTTGCTGATCTCGTTCAGCGGATTGAAGCCTGCATTAATCATCTGCAGGAGGTCTTGCCCCATGAGCTTCCCGGTGGCGGACATCTGCGAGAAGGCTAGAGCCAGCGATTGGAACTTTTGCGAGTTTCCCATGGAGATGTCACCTAATGCCTGAAGCATGGGCATCACCTCCTCAGCGGCTATACCGAAGCCGAGCATCGTCTGCGCCGCTCCGGCGAGGTCGCCCAGCTGCATAGGCGTGGAAACGGCGAAGTTTTTCATCTCATTGAAGAGGGATACCGCCTTTTCCTGTGAGCCCAGCAACACCTCGAAGGAGATTTGCAGGCTCTGCATCTCACCTCGTACTCGCAAAATTTCGCTTGCGAATTGTTGCGCCTTGTCCACGGCGAAGTATGCACCGATGGCTCCACCTGCTTTTTTGAAGGCGGAGTCGATATCGTTGCCCACCTGTTCGGCATGCTGTCCGATGCTGTCAAATTGTCGGTTTACCTGTGCCGCTCCGTTTCGGAGCTGGCTGTCATCGAGCCCGATGATGTAATCCATTCTTCCGTCTGCCATGTTGCTTCGGTGTTATCGGACGTAGATTTCCTCGCTGTCCTGTTTGATTTGTTTGAAATTCTCAGGGTTGTTGGCATCGATGGAGTCGTTCCACTCATCCTTTCTATTGTCTTTGTCGTAGTCGTAATAGGGTGCGGCGTAGCCGTAGAGGGTGGCGTTCTCGTAGCTCATCTCGTAGAGGACGTGCTCGGGTGGGACACCGATGTTTTTGGCGAGCCCGAGGACGACTGCCCATACGCTGTCGTTTGGCTCTCCACTCCGCTTTTTGTCGGCTTTAGGATGTCCGCTTCGGTCTTGAGCGAAGTGGTAAGCGCAAAAAAACCGCTAATGTTCAGCTTGCCGAGCCGGGTGCTGATGATAGCCACGGCATCGCTCACATCGAGGTTGTCGAGTGCCTGCTCTGCGATGTGGTCGTACTCGAGCTTCGTGGTCGCAGCCTTGGTTCGCTTCCAAAATTGCCACCAGCGTTGGACTGGAGCTTCAAGGGTGACGTGCCGCTTCTCCTTTATTCGTTTTGCTCCCAAAATCAGACAAGCGAGGATTTTTCCAATCACTCGCTCGTCCTTTGCCCCTTGCAGCACGGCATGGACTACGCCGCTGGAGTCCACCTGGGTAGGGAATGTAGGGAGTTCTGCTACGAGCTCGCTCACCATGATGATCGTGGCAAGCGTGGGCTTGCCGTAGGTGTATTGCGTGCCGCCGATGTTGATGGTTTCCTCATCTGTTTCAAGGATTGCTCGGGCGGTTCTTTGTTCGATGGTTTGTGCCATATTGTTTCTTTGTTAGGATGTCGCTCGATGAGGCGGCCGGAGTTGAACCGGCTGTATCCGATTGGCCCGCCTCAAGCTCTCGCCGGTGGCGTGTCTTGATGTATGAGCAGGCTTTTACGCCTCAAGTAATGGGCGGCGGCTTCGGGGTGTGTCGCCGCCCATGGGGAGTTGTGTAGAATAGGTGGGGCGTTATCAGATCGCAGCTGCAATCTCGTAGTAGGTTTTGCCGTTCACGGCCGTGGTGTCCCAGGTGAGGCGATAATTGCCACTGCCGTCTTCCTCATAGTAACCAGCCGTCTTGGGGTTGGCTGCCGGCTCTGCCACCGCTGAGTAGGTGGAGGCGGCTGAAGGCTTCGTAAAGATGGAGTACCAATAGTCGCCCTCGCCCTTGAGGATTTCAAAGTCGATGTCGGCGTAGTTGCCTTCCTCCTCGCTCCAGCCGGGCTTGTAGGTGATTGAGGTCTTGGGTGCTTTGATTCCCTTTGCGCCCACGTTCTTGGGGGTGAGCTTCACGCTCCATTCGCCATCGACCACGTGTGTCTTCACGCCGTAGTCATCGTTCAGACCCGTGCCTGCCACGCCGATGCCGAGCAGGGTGAGCAGACTTGCCTCGGGTTCAATCACTCGGGTGGTGAGCTTGAAGCCACCCTCTTGTTGTTCACGTGCCACACGCTTGCCGCCTGTGGCGATTGCTTCAAGGACATCGCCATCGCTTGGCTCGAGGCTGGAGGACTTGTCCTTAATAGTGCCGATGCTGGTCAGCGAGGCTGCAAATGCATCGTTTGCCCCGGTGTTGCCGATTTCGATGCTGCACTCCGACCATGCCATTATTTTCTTTGCCATTGTGTCAAAATGTTAGGAGTTTGAAATCAATTGTTACGTTCACGTAGTGTTGGTTGATGCCTTCCTCTGCGCCTGTGTGGGAGGCTCTTGCGAGGCTGAACAAATAATCCGATGATTGCTCGTTGAGGCTGTCCACGATGGCGTTCTGCAGTGATGCTATCTCGGCAAGGCGTTCCTTGTCGGGGAGCAGTCTTCCCACGCCGGCATCAATGTCGGGGACGTAGAAGTTAATCCTCACCCGTCCTGTCTGTATCTGTTCGGCGGTGGTGTAGGGCGACACTAAAATCACGGCATCTTCCTCGGTGGAGTCCAGCGGTCGGCAGTCCTCCATGTAGAGGTCGCCGCCGATGGTGTCTGCGCCGAGGAATGCCTCCAGCACATCGTAGATGAATTGCTCTATTTCCGAGTTGTTGTGTATCATTTGAGATTAAACTTGCTTTTGAGCTTTGCGACCTCGCCGGTGGCGTATCGCTCGGCTGTGTCCAGCACGTTCTTGTTCATGTCCTCGACATATTGGGCGTAGGGCATTCCGGCCACCATGATGAGCTGGATGCCGCTTGTGGCTGTGATGAGCGATTCGAGGTATTTCATTCCTTCCTCTCGCCCTGTGTCGCCCTTCAGCTGTTGCCCTTTCACCTCCGTCTTGCCGAGTACCGTGTCAAAGGTGGAACGCATGACGACCGTTCCGTTGTCGACCACGGCGTAGCCTATGCTGCTGCGCAGGTTGCCTGTTCGGTCGATATAGCGTCCGTTCTTCCTCGCTTCGGTGATGGCATTCTCGCCGATCCTAATAAGGCTGACGAGGATTGCCTTCCTGAACAGGGCGATCCTCTTGTTGAAGACCGCCGTGACCTCGGCGTTGGTTGTCTTGCGCCGGATTGCCACGGTTAGACATCGATTTGAGTTGCGCCTGTGGCGTGCAGTTGCTGGATTGCCTGCACCGGGAATGTTCCAAGTTCCACACCTCGCAGGGTGTCGGTGACCTTGATGGTTTGCGCCGTGAATGGTTGCTCCTCGATGAGGATGACCAGCTGGGTCTGCGTGAATTTGCCGTCCACGTAGCTGCCTCGCTTGTCGCTTTTCACCACCCGGATGTTGCAGGGTATCGGGTCGCCAAGGGTTTCGGTGACAGGGACGGGTCTTCCTCCGTGGAAGCCGCCACCTGTCTTCTCGACCACTTGGATTGTCCCATTCTCGATGATCATCAGAAATCCTCCCCAATGTAGCCGCCGATGTTGACTCCGAGTGCCGGGTCGTCATCGCCGATTTCCTTGAGTAATGCTTCGGCACGCTTCTTAAACCTCGACCGCTCATCCTCGCTGAAGCTGTAGCTGATTCCTCCCTGCGAAACGTTTGGGGCTTCGGCAAGGAAGAAGTAGAGCAATGCCTTGGCTTTTTTGAAGCCTTTGCTTGCTCTCGCTTCGGCATCAGCGGTTGCCTGTGGCTCGATGCCTGCCTCCTCGGCGATGTTGACGAGGGAAGCGGCAGGCATCGGGTATGCCGTCAGGCTCTTGAGTGCTTCGGTGATGGTCATTTGCGCCGGGTTCGTTTAGGATGCGCCTCCGTTCCACGTTGTTGCCGCCGTGTTCAGGAAAACGAGCGAGGAGCGGTTGATGAGAGCTGCCTGCACGTATGCCTCGGCAAGGGTCACCTCCTTGGTGGGGTTCACCTCGCTGTAGACGGTGAGCTTGTAGTACTTGCCCTGCACCTGCAGTGCCTCGGTGTTCTTCACCAGAGGGACGGGCTTGTAGTAAGTCCATCCGAGCTGGGGCGTGGGCGACAGGGTCACCACGTTGGGATTCCACGGCTTGATGGTTTCGGTTTTACCGTCCTTCTTCTCGATTGTCACGTAGGTGTCAATCACGAGGATTTGCGGATAGCCGAGCTTTGCCATGTAGCTGTTGATGCTCTCGAGGGTGATCATGTCGGAGGTTACCAGCGTGAGGTCTTTTGCCTGTGGGTAGAGACGCTTTGCTGTGCTCTCCTGTGCCTGAAGCAGCACGAATGCCGCCTGCTCCATGATGGCAAACCTCGGGGTGGCGAGCCCTTTGTCCTTGATGAGCTTCTGCGCTGCGATGATGTCGCCGAGTCCGTCTGCTTGGCCGGCGTTACTCCACACCTTCGTTGCGCCCTTGAAGTTGGTGGAGGGCACGTTGAAGTTGATGGTGTCGTCCGTGGCGTTCTCGCCATCGATCTCGCTCTTGTAGACCGCTTCGCCGCTGCAGCCGATGCGCAGGCTGTCGAGCTCGATGCGGTAGTCCATTGCCTTGTTGCAGAAGTCCACGTCATCGTAGCAGAGGTCTACGAGGTAGCGTGCGGTGGATGCGTCCTCGGTGTTGGCTGCGCTGAGAACCTTGAGGTCTTCGTACTCATTGCACTGGAGTTCGTCCTTCTCTCGGCTGACCGAAATCTTGCCGAGGTGACCGCTCCACGAGCCGACCTTCTGACGGCTCTTGATAGGAGCCTTCACGTTAAACGCCACTCTGTCGGCGGTGACGGGGATGCCCTCGTTTGCCTCGAGTCCCTTCAAGTCGAACTTGGGGGTGTACTTGAGGGGAAAGAGCTGCTGCCACGTCAGTCCGCTGCCGGGCTTGTAACTATTGACCGTTGCCTGCATTCCGGGCACGTCAATGTCGAAGATTGGTTGATGCATATCTGCCATAGTTCAGTTCCTCCTTCTTGGTTAAACGAGTGCGATGCCCGGGATGAGGGCAGCGAGCTCGCTGCTGATATTTGCGGTTTCCTTGCGCAGGTTTGCGCCATTGACGAGTTTGACGAGCTGGTCGCCCTTACCTGCGAAGATGGGAGCTCCTAGCACAAACACGGGGGCCAGGTAGGGTGCTGCCTTCACCGCCTCGGTGCTCTGTGTGGCGGCTGCGCTCGCTTGACTCGATTGGTAGAGTACGGTATCGGCTGCGATGTCCACGCCAAGGGTGACGGTGACAACATCGTAGTCCTCATTCTCGGTGTCTATGGCGGTTGCGGCTACGGCGACATCGCCGTGTGCGATGAAGTCGCCTACTGCCACACCGCTGCCCTTGGCAATCTTGATAGTGGTGTCGGTACTCTCTACGGCTGCATAGAGCCGGTAGCACTTGAATGCCTCAAGTTTGCCGCTGCTATTGTACCCTACGGGCGAAGTGGGGGGCAGGTCTGCGCCGGGGTTGACCACGAGACCGCCGCCGGGCTTCTCGGCAAAGATTTGCTCGAAATAAATCGGGTCGTTTGCCTGTGGGTCGTTGTACTTGAAGTTTACGTCCATAGTTGTGGTTGGTTTTTACTTGTTGTTGATTGTCGCCTGTGTCGGCAGTCCGGCGATTGCCGGGGTGGCCGCCTCCGCTTTGGCTCGCTCATCGATGCGTGCCTGCACGGCTGGGCTGACCTTTCCCTCGGCTGGAGCTGCGCTGCCTCCCTTGGGCGTTTTGACTACTGCGCCTCGAGTTCCCACCTCTTTGGCGATTTCGGCAATCTCGGGTGTGATTTCGTCAATCCACGAGTTGAAGTCGTCATCGTCCTTGAAGGTGATGCGCTCGAAGTCTTTGCTGTAGCGTGTACGGATTCGCTCGGGTGCGTCCTTGAGTGCCTCGGCGAGCCTCGCCTTGCGTGTCGTTCCCACTCTCTCTGCTTGCAGGGTCGCCACCTGTTGTGCGAGCTGTTCATTGGAGGCGATGAGTGCCTGCGCCCATGCCGGGGGCTGTTCCTCGCCCGACTTCTTGTCTACGGGTGTTTCCCCTCCCTTTGGAGTTACTTCTGTAGTGCCGGTCGGATTAGGCTTCGGCTCGGTATTTTCGGCGGTCTTGGGTTTGCCGTCTTTGAGTCCGTACTTGCGCTCGTAGTTGGCTACGGCGGTCTGCGTTGCCTGTGTGGCTCGGCTGTCGCCATAGCTGTCGAGAACTTGCTGGAACGAGACCGCATCTACTGCTTCCTCGATTCCATCTTCGGAGGTGACAGTCTTTGCCAGCTTGTCGGCTATCCTGTCGAGGATGGTGTCGCTCACTCCTAAAAATTTAGTTTTGAGCTGTTCAAGAATTTTCTTTTTCATGAAATGAAACCTTTTAGTTAAGCGCAAAGTTACGCTTTTCCTCTGCGGCTACAATGCTTTGCTGTTTCCTTATTTATGTTAAAAAAACTTAAAGGTTTCAGTATTTTTCACTGTTTCGGTTGTTGTCTTAAAATAAAGCACTACCTTTGTGGAGTGCTTACGTTGTGAGCATTTTTAAGGTTCAATATCAAAAACTGCAACAACAATGGAAAATCTCAATTATTCGACCTCTTGGATCAACAGCAATTTCTTGCTGAAGGTGTACGGCGTGGATGCCGCCGGCTGCAAGGTGAACCGCCTTGTTGGTGTTTCGGGTCTTCTCTCGCTCATCGGGACCGACCTGTTCAACAAGTTCATCGCCCGGGCGTGCCGGGCCGGAGGTGATGTGTGTGTTTGCAAGCTCCGCCGTGGGCTTAAGGTTTCACTCTATAACAAATGATTGTCATGAGCAAGGCTATGAATTATCTTGCGGAGGCTGTTGCTTCCCGGCTCGAGAGGGAGTTCTCTCCCTTAGCTTCTCATGAGGAGCTTGTTTCTTTTGCCGAGCCTGCCATTCTTGGCATTGCCGGCTGGCTTGATGTCTTGGATGATTGCAGGGAAAGGCAGGGGCAAGGCGGTGTGACTCGGGACGACATTGTTGGCTTCCTGAATGCCTTCGGCATCGGGGACAATGATGTCGCTGTCGGGGCAATGTGCTGCCTGCTTCCTGTGTTCGAACATGAGAGCGAGGCGGAGTAAGGCTCATAAATCGCTCACGCTGCCGCCTGCCCTCCGGGGTGGGCGGTTGCTCAAGAAACCAAAAAGAGCCCCACACGGGGCAAAATCGTAAAAATTAACTACTATGATTATAAAGGTCCGTTTCCATGATGGCTCGGAGTTCTTCTTTGGCTCTCTCG
>CALDIF010000028.1 GCA_937901905.1 uncultured Porphyromonadaceae bacterium
GTGCTCTTCCGATCTCCAACTGAGCTACGGAACCATAGTCTTTCGACTAAATCGGGCGCAAAGTTACTGCATTTTTTTTGCTTGTGCAAATTTTACGGTTTGCCCGAATTGCCTGAATTGGGTAAATCGAGTTTTTTCGCTTATTGGAGTGCCGTCATGTGCTCGACAACAGACACTATTGTATAGTGTTACGTTGTGAGGATAAAAATAGGGGCGCAGGCAAATTTGCTGCGTCCCTATTTGCTATACGGCGGCTGTTGTTACCTGACTCCTTGTCACTCGACTGAAGTGGGGGAGTACGGTGTCAACAAAAATCAGAAGATGACTTTCACACCCACTTGTGCATGCCAACGACTGCTGATGTTAGCCTTGTTAGGCTTGGTGTAGTCGTTCCATTGATATTTTGCAACGTAAGTGCCGTTGGCGATGCGATTTGAACCAACATACTTGAGCGGTGTGACAGCGTACACGCCACCCCAACTGGCACCCCACTTCTTGTTAAGCAAGTTGGCGAAGTTAAGTATGTCAAAGGTGAGCATGATCTTGCTGCCACGATTTTTTAGGACAAAGATTGACTCGGCAAGATGTAAATCAATTTGGTGCTCAAACGGAGCGACATTGCCGTTACGCTCGGCATATTGTCCACGGTGATTCTTGGCGTAGCCGTCGCTTGCGAGGAAGGCTCCGAAGAGGGCACGTTGCTCATCGGCGGTCGAGGTGACGATGGTTTTACCGTCGGCATCTTTGCCGGTAACATCGGTGAAGATCATTTCTTGCAACTCGACTTCGGTTGGCAAATAGAGCAACGAGTTGCCCTTGTATCCGTCGCCGTTGTAATCATTATTTTCGCTCATCGTCAGGCTGTAACGCTGACCGCTGTAACCGTTGTAGGTCAAACCGACGGTGGTTTGCAACCAACCGTTGAGGTAACGCGGAGTGTTGTAATTGAGGTTGACCATCACGCGGTGGGGCTGGTCGAACGAGGAGAAGGACAACGACGGGTGATTGGTGTCGACGGCATAGTTATATTTCCAGTTGCTGTAGGCCACCGAACTCGTGCCGTCGTTCACGCTGCGACTGCGACCGTGAGTATAACCGGCAATGATGTTGAGACCGAAGTCAAAGTTCTTCTCGATAGTAGCCGTCAGGTTATAGGCATAACCCTTATCGGAGTTCTCGAGATTGATGATAGAGTAGTACTTGGTGTCGACGACGTAAGATGTTGCCGCGCTTGCTTCGACTCCTTGCACGGCGAAGATTGCGCCGGCGGGCTTCAAAGCGAGGTTGTTGAAGAATGCTTGGTTGTACGTCTTGGTGTACAGTCCCTCGAGAGTGAATTTCCAACCATTGGCAAACTTCTGTTCCCAAGCGAGGTTGGCACGGAAGACTTGCGGATAGCGGAATTTCTTGCTCACCGTAACGATGTCGGGCGTGGGAGCAGTTCCCTTGCCGAGTGCATCGGCGAGTTCTTGCGGGTTGCCGGTGACAGCCGGAATGTCACTCTGGGCATTGATGGTGGTTCCGGTGATTTCAACACCGGTGTTGCTGAAGGCATTGCTCAACCACACGAAAGGCACGCGACCCGTGAAGAGACCCAGACCACCGCGAATGAGTGAATTGTGCTCATCGTCGGCATACCAGCGGAAGCCGAAGCGTGGCGAGACCATAACCTTGGTTGACGGCATGCGACCGACAACGGCATGGAGATGCTTGCTCGCGGCGTACTCGTTAAACTCGGGGTTGCATGTGGGAGAATTGAACATCACGGGAATGTCAAGACGAACACCGTAAGTCAACTGGAGATTGCGATTTACGTCCCACTTGTCTTGTGCGTAAACACCGAATTGCCCCGCTTTGATAATAGGTGTCCAACGCAAGTCTCCCCCGGTCACGGTGGGGTCGGTGCACTTGAACACAAACTGGTTAGGCTCGTTGTTCATGAACTCGTCAAACGAGTTGTAAACCCACTCACCGTTCACCGCTTGTATGAACAGGTTGCGCATACGGAAGAACTCGTTGTGAGTTCCGAAGGTGAACGTGTGGTTTCCCTTGTACCAACTGAGGTTATCCTCGAGCAAGAACACGTCTTGGTCAAGCATGTTGGCACCCGAACTGTACTCGGTTCCGATGTTGATAGCGATATTGCTGCGACTGCCGTCTTCGGTTCCTACGTTTTTAATCCAGAAAAGCGGACCCTGGTAGGGCACGTCACGATTGTCCCGAACGCGGTTGTAACTGGCACGCATCTCGTTGTTCCACGCGCCGAGGTTACTGTTAAGTTCGAGCACCATCGAGTGAGTCTTGCTGTTGAAGCGATAACTGGAGTTATTGAAGTAGTAACTCGTGTAGCCGGCACTCCACTTGTCATCGTAGGCATTGAGGTGTTGATAACGAAAGGCGAGTTTGTGCTTGTCGTTAATGTTCCAGTCAAGACGGGCGAGCAAGTCGAACGCATTGCGATCCACGTTGCGACGCGTGTAACTCTCGCGAATGCCGGTGATGTCGTAGTAGCGGTCGGCAATTTGCTTCACGGTGGCTTCGCTCAGGTAGTTGGCATTGTAGCCCGGGTAATAACTGGCAGGATAACTCTCGTTGTGATTCTCAACGTTGACAAAGAAGAAGAGTTTGTCCTTGATGATAGGACCGCTGATGTTACCGCCAATCGTGGTAAAGTGTTGCTTGGTCAACTCGCGCTTGACGTAGTCGTTGCTCGCGTCGTACTTGCCGTAGAAATTTTGGTTGTTGTAGTAGGTGAAATAAGTGGCGTGGAAATCGTTGTTACCTTGCTTGGTAATCGCGTTGATACCGCCGCCTGTGAAACCTCCTTGGCGAACATCAAACGGCGCGATGACAACTTGAATTTCCTGAATTGCGTCCATCGAAATGGGGTTGGCGCTTGCTTGACCGCCATTCGTTCCACTGCTGGCAAGCCCGAACACATCGTTAATCACGGCACCGTCAATTTGGAAACTGTTGTAGCGGTTGTTGCTGCCGGCGAGTGAGATGCCGCCTATCTTGCTGCGGTTAGCCATAGGCATGTTCTTCACCACATCGTACAAGTTGCGTTCGATGGTCGGTGCCAATTCAATGTTTTGTTGTGTGAAGTTGTGACTCGCTCCGGCTTGAATATTACTCTTGCCGGTCACGACGACTTCTCCGAGCATTTGACTGTCGGGAGACATTGACACGTTCAATTCCTGCACGTTACCCAACTCGAGATAAATGTCGACATAGCGGATTTCACTGTAGCCGATGTAAGACACATCGATAGTGTAGGGACCGCCCGTACGCATACCTTGAATTGTGTAACGACCCTCGGTGTTGGTCACGGCGTTGTACTTCGTGCCCGAGGGGGTGTGCACTGCTTTGATTGTCGCTCCAATCATCGGCGCATTGCTCTCGTCGCTCACCACACCCGTAACAGACGAGGTGGTAATCTGTGCATTTGCGGTTGTGGCGACAATAAATGCCATGACAAATGCAAACAGTTTGAAAGTCTTGGACATACTGGTATAATTAGTTAAACGAAAAATAATAATTATCGGTACTTTGAATATAAACGCAAAAGTATAAATTTCCTTTGAATATAGCAAATAAATGTTAACGGTTGGTGAACACCAACCGTTAACATTTACGGGTCAATCGTCGGGGCGACTGTCACGCTTGACGCGATCGGGGTGCTGAGCGATAAACGATTTCCATGATGTCGTGCCGTGGTTGCCTGTCGGTTTTTGTCGCTCGTAGTAGTGGCACAGGGCCACGGCAAGGGCATCGGTGGCATCAAGGAATTGTGGCATGTCGTCCTGCGGAATGTGCATCGTGCGCTGTATCATTGCTGCCACCTGTTCCTTGCTCGCGGCACCATTGCCGGTGATAGCCATTTTAATCTTGCGCGGTTCGTATTCGGCTATGGGAATGTCGTGGGTGAGCGCGGCAGCCATTGCCACGCCTTGGGCACGTCCCAACTTGAGCATTGATTGAACATTCTTGCCGTAAAACGGCGCTTCCAATGCCATCTCGTCGGGCAAGAATTCGGCAATCACGCCGCTGACACGTTCGAAGATGCGCCTCAAGCGCAAGTAATGGTCGTCCATGCGGTTGAGTTTGATAACACCCATGGCGATCATTTCGATTTGTTTCTTGTTCTTGATGCCTATCAAGCCGTAACCCATCACATTGGTGCCCGGGTCAATGCCGATTATGATATTATCATATTGTTTGACGCGCTCGTCCATCACTTTTCACCGGTGAAAATGCGATACTGCAGTACACGCGCCTCGCGCACACTCTCGGGATTGTCGGGGTCGATACCGTACTTCTCTTTAGGCGGAATTACCAGCACAGTGCCCGGTGGCACGTTGTTGGGGTCGGAAATGAGTTCCTTGTTCTCCTCGTAGATGTAAACCCAGAAGTCGGGCTTGCCGTAGTGCTTGCTTGACATACGGGTAAGGTACATCGTGTTGGTCGCCACTTCGGTTACAACGGGTGTCGTGGGGGCAACGGTCACGGTGTCGACATGCGCCGTGTCGACGGGGGTGTCATCTTGCGCCACGTTGCCGCTGATGCCACGTGGTGACGATGCAAAGAACCAGCACGCTGCAGCCACTGCGGCAGCGGTGACGAAGCCTGTGATAAATCCCCATAAGAAACGGTGGTTGTCTACGACAGGTTGTTTGAGACTCACCGGCATCGCCTGTGAAGACTCAGCCGCAGGTTCTTCAACCTCGGGCGTCGGCTCTTGTTCAACCGCGGACATGGGCTCTTGCTCGACCGCGGACACCGGTTCTTGCTCGACTGCGGGCACGGGCTCTTGTTCAACCGTGGGTGTGGGCTCTTGCTCGACCGCGGGCGTGGGCTCTTGCTCGACCGCGGGCGTGGGTTCTTGCTCGACCGCGGGCGTGGGTTCTTGCTCGACCGTGGGTGTGGGCTCTTGCTCAACCGCGGGTGTGGGCTCTTGTTCAACGGCATTGAGCATGACTTCGTCGACATCGTCACTCAATACCTCACTCGTGAATGCGGCAAACGGTTCGTTGACCTTATCCGCAAATTCTTGTGATAAAGTGAATACAGGATTGCAGCGGGTTTTGCCGTTGCGTCCCTTGTTGTCGTATTCAATGCCGAATGTCCCCAAACCGTCGATAGTTACCGTTTCCTCGTTGACTAACGATTGTGAGATAGTGACAAACAATTCGTTGAGAAACAACTCGCTGACGCGCACGGTCGTGTTGGTCGCGTCGGCAACCATATTGACAAGGGCAGGCAGTGTGATCTTGGTGTGCTTGTTGTTCATGATCGGCGTGTTGTGGGGTGAAAACGCACGCGCCGCGTGAGCAGTGCGCTGTACTTAAATCGTGTTATCACTTGTGGTGGTACGAGTGTTCGCGTGCCATCGTCATCTTGTTCGACACTCTCGGGTTGCAGGCGTGTCTCGAAATTGCCGAAGCCCGGGACACAAACGTCGTTCAACTCGCCCGATGCTCGCCCGATGCACATCACTGTCGCGTCGAGCAGTTTCTTGACATCTTCGGGTTCGCGCTGCAACTTGTTTGCGATGCGGTTAATTAAATCCTTTGTTGTCATTATGTTGTATTGATGTTTTATGAGCGTTTGGCGTTAAAGCGGAAATCCAATTGCAACTCTTCGAGCAAATTGACCGTCGACTTTGTCACGGGGAACTTATATCGGTTACTGCGCAAGTCCACGTGGCGTCCGGTTTCGGTGTCAACAACGTGGAAATACAAGTCAACAGGATTTTCCTTGACACGAGTAACCGCATCGGCGAGCAACTCGGTTTTCTCGAGTTCGGCAAGCCCGAGCGTGATGGTGATATTGTGTATCATCTTGCCACGCACGTCTTCGAGTAATTGTATCGATTCAATGTTGAATTGCACGTTGTCGTTATAACGATTTTTTTGATAACGCCCTTTGATTAACAGAGCCAAACCCGGTTGTCCGTACTTGCCGTAATCGATAAACTGTTGTCGGAACAAGCGGAACTCGTGGGTTCCGCTATAATCTTCCAGTTTGAGTATGCCGAATTGACCGCCTTTTTGTCCCGTCTTCACCTGATAGTCAATCACCAGTCCTGCCATTGTCAGCTCCCGGTCGAGTATGTCGGCGCGGTCGGCGACCTCGGCGCGGTCGGCGACCTCGGCGAGTGGGGTATTGCAACCGTAGTTCACCTCGGTGTAATAACGATCGAGCGGGTGAGCCGACAAATAGATGCCCGTCAACTTGCGCTCACGATCCAGTCGTTCGATGTCGGGCCAACGTTCGGCTTTGGGAATTTCGGGGGTTGCAACGTCAAGGTCGTCAAATCCGCCGAAGAGTGAGTTTTGCATTGATGCTTTACCTATCTGGTAGTCCTGTCCGAAGCGAACGAGAACCTCACTGAATACTGTTCCACGGTCATTGAGGGCGAAGAAATCCTCGCGCTTGATTTCCTTGAACCCGTCGAACGCGCCTGCTTGTGCGAACGCCTCGAGCATCTTGCGATTGCAAGTGCGGGAATTCACCCGTTGTACAAAGTCGAAGATGTCTTTGAACGGTCCGCCTTGCTCACGCTCGGCAATAATGGCTTTGACCGCGCTCTCACCGATGCCGCTTATGCCCGCCAGTCCGAAACGAATGTCACCCGTCACGGTAGCAGCAAAGTTGGTGCGACTCTCGTTAATATCCGGTCCGAGCACCTTTATGCCCATTGCCTTGCATTCGTCCATGAATTTGGTCAACTTGGAAATGTCATTCAGGTTACGGCTGAGCACCGCTGCCATGTATTCGCCGGGGTAGTTAGCCTTGAGCCATGCCGTTTGATAGGCTACCCAACTGTAGCACGTAGCATGACTCTTGTTGAAAGCGTAAGACGCAAAGCGTTTCCAGTCTTCCCATATCTTGTTCAACGTGTCGCGATTGTAGCCGCGTTGCTCTCCGCCCTCGTAGAACAGACCTTCCAACTCGTTCATCTTCTCGATTTGCTTCTTCCCCATTGCCTTGCGCAGTGTATCGCTCTGACCACGGGTAAAGCCACCCAGCAAACGCGACAAAAGCATCACTTGCTCTTGATAGACAGTGATACCGTAGGTCTCCTTGAGGTACTGTTCCATCACCGGTATGTCGTAGGAGATGGGCTTTTCTCCCTTCTTGCGTGCGATGAAGTCGGGTATATATTCCATCGGTCCGGGACGATAAAGCGCGTTCATTGCAATCAAGTCCTCGAATGTTGACGGCTGTAACTGAATGAGATACTTTTGCATTCCCGCCGACTCGAATTGGAACGTACCTGTCGTGCGCCCCTCACAGTACAACTTGTAGGTGGCGGGGTCATCAAGGGGAATATTCTCGATGTCTATGTCTACTTTGTGTGTAAACTTGATGTTCTCCAATGCCTCCTTGATAATCGACAGTGTCTTGAGCCCGAGGAAGTCCATCTTGATAAGTCCGGTACTCTCGATCACGCTGCCGTCGTACTGTGTCACGATTACCTTTTCGCCGGTTTGAGTGTCGGTGGCCGTGCTCACGGGCACCCAGTCGGTGATGTCATCACGACAAATAATCACGCCGCAGGCGTGCACACCGCTACCTCGCACGTTGCCCTCGAGTTGCTCGGCAAAGCGTATCGTGTTGGCGATGTGCTCATCGTCACTCCGTGCCATTGCGGCAAACTCGGGAAAGCACTTCAGGCAGTTGGCAATGGTGATTTTATAGCGTTTGTCTTTCTCGCCCGGCATCAATGGCATGTCACCCGGCTTGGCGGGCACCATCTTGGCAATGTCGTTACTTGTCTTGAGAGCCACACCTTCGACACGAGCCACGTCTTTCAACGCCTGTTTGGCAGCCATCGTGCCATAGGTGATGATGTGTGCCACTTTCTCGGCTCCGTACTTGTCGGTCACGTACTGCAGTACGAGTGCGCGTCCGTCATCGTCGAAGTCCACGTCAATATCGGGCAGCGAGATGCGGTCCGGGTTGAGAAAACGCTCAAACAGCAAGTCATATTTCAAGGGGTCTATCTTGGTGATGCCGAGGCAATAAGCCACTGCACTACCGGCAGCCGAGCCTCGCCCGGGGCCTACCGAGCAACCGAGCGACGGCGCAACGCGTATATAGTCCTGAACAATCAGGAAGTAACCCGGGAAACCCATCGATTTGATTGTTTCCAACTCGAAGTCCAATCGCTCGCGATGCTCGTCATCAAGGTCTCCCCAGCGTTCCTTAGCACCCTCATACACCAGATAACGCAAGTAGTCGTTTGCGTCGGTAAATCCGTCGGGTAGGGGAAAATCGGGCAAAATCGGTTTGCTCTCAATCGAATATCGTTGCACCTTGTCAAGGACTTCCACCGTACCCTGCAGGGCCTCGGGTATATCGGCAAAAACCTCGTTCATCTCGGCTGTTGTCTTGAACCACTCCTGCTTGGTGTAACTCATCGTGTTGTCGGTGTCGGTCATCTTCTTGCCGGTCGACAGGCATATCAGTCGCTCGTGAGCATCGGCATTGTCTTCGTTGACAAAGTGCACATCGTTGGTACACACGAGTTTGATGCCCAATTCATGAGCAAATTTTATCAACACCTCGTTTACCTCCCGTTGTTTGCCGAATGTCTCGTGATTGGCACGTTCGACAGTGGCTTTGTGTCGCTGCAACTCGAGGTAATAATCGTCGCCGAAGACACCATGAAACCACTTGACCACCTCACGAGCGCGGTCAATGTCACCTTGCAAAATCAGTCGCGGTACCTCACCGCCGAGGCATGCCGAGCAACACACCAAGCCCTCGTGATAGCGTTCGAGGTCGGCTTTGTCGGTACGTGGGTGGCTGTAGAAACCGTCGGTCCACGCGCGTGACACTATCTTCACGAGATTGTGATAGCCCTTTAAGTCCTTGGCAAGCAAAATCAAGTGGTAACCGCGATCGTCCTTATCGGTCTTGTCGGTCTTTGACTCGCGTGCCACGTACACCTCGCAACCGAATATGGGCGTGAACAGGCGTTGCCGTGTTTCCTCAATCAGTGTTTTCACCTCGGCAATAGCATCGTTATCGCGCTTGTCCTCGTCGAACGACTCGAGTTCGGCAAGTCGTTTGCCCAATTCCTTGAGTTGTTTCTCCGTGTCCTTGTTGCGCTTGTTTACCGTGTCATGAAACTCCTTGATGCCGAACATGTTGCCATGGTCGGTCAATGCCATGCCGCGCATGCCGTCGGCTATCGCCTTATCAACAAGTTTGCCTATCGCCGCTTGACCGTCAAGCAACGAATACTCCGAGTGAACGTGAAGGTGGACAAAAGGTGTCATATCATTATTATGGTCGTGGTCAATAATCTGCATGAATTAGCCGTAGCACGACAACCGTCCGACAGTGCTACGATTTGCAAAATTACAAAATCCAACCGTGCATTGCAACTTTTTTTACTCCATACAACCCTATAAACGTGAGGTAACCTATGCCACATCGTCACCGGCGGTACACCGTGGCATTATCGAATTAATGAAAGTTTAAATAAAATTCATTAAAAACGACAAAAAGATTTGCTAAAACCGATAAAAATCGGTAATTTTGGCAAATATTTGGCAGATTGTGTGGCTACCACTCGGTTGACCGATGTCACTCGTGAAAACCGGTAATGACATTAACTTGCTTGTACACATTGTGTTGTGTGCCGTTTGGGGACAAGGTGTAACGGTCACCCATGATAAGGCGCATCGTGTACAGCGACCCTGCTGCGAGTTGCAGTTCATCAATCCTCGTCGTGACGACGTCCTGCCATGTCCTATCGCATATAATAAAAACGACATAGATGATAAGTAAATGGAACTACTTACCTCTAACACCCGAAGAACGCTTGATCGAAGAGCAACTCGTGACAAAGTTTGCGAGTTGTCCGGCGGTGGCGCGCTTGCTTGTCAGGCGCGGTGTCGCCACGCAGGAGGACGTGCAGGCCTTTTTCAGCCCGTCACTCAGCCGCCTGCACGACCCGTTTCTCATGCGGGACATGGACTGCGCGGTCGAGCGATTGAATTCGGCTCTTGGGGGGAAAGAAAAAATTATGATATATGGCGACTATGACGTTGACGGAACAACGGCAGTAGCGCTCGTATATCGGTATTTGCGTCAGTTCTACTCCAATCTGGTCTACTACATTCCCACTCGCGATGACGAGGGATACGGCATCTCGATACAGAGTATCGACTATGCCAAGACCATAGGTGTAACACTGATTATTGTGCTCGACTGTGGCATCAAGGCAATCGACGAGATTGCTTATGCGCGGTCATTGGGTATCGACTTTATCGTTTGTGACCACCATGTGCCCGACGATGAGTTGCCACCGGCAGCGGCGATTCTCAACCCCAAGTTGCCCGGCGATAAATATCCTTTCAAGGGTCTGTCGGGTTGCGGCGTGGGCTTCAAGTTCATGCAGGCATTTGCCATCAGCAACAACTTCACCAACCACTACGAGTTGAACAACATGCTTGATCTCGTGGCGGTGAGTATCGTGGCCGACATCGTGCCGTTGACCGACGAAAACCGCGTGATGTGCCACTACGGTCTCAAGCGTCTCAACACCAACCCTAACGTAGGCTTGCGCAGCATCATCAAGTTATGCAACCTCGGCAAGAAAGAAATCACTATCAGTGACATCATCTTCAAGATCGGTCCGCGCATCAATGCGTCGGGACGCATGGAGAGCGGTCAGGAGAGTGTTGAATTGCTCGTGACGCAAGACGCGGTGAAAGCGATGGAGATTTCCAAGCGCATCGATCGTTATAACCTCGAGCGCAAGGAGTTGGATCGTCAAATCACTATCGAGGCCAACGAGATTATCGACCGTCACCGTCAAAAGTTGGAGGGGAAGAAACCCATTGTAATCTATGACCCGAGTTGGCACAAGGGCATCATAGGCATTGTCGCATCGCGCTTGTCCGAGTTGTACTTTCGCCCGTCGGTAGTGCTCACGATGAGCAACGGTCTTGTAACCGGCTCGTCGCGCTCGATTCGCGGATTCGACATTTATTCGGCCATCAAGTCGTGTCGTGACTTGCTGGAAACCTTCGGCGGACATACCAATGCCGTCGGGCTGTCTATGCATGAGGAGAACATTGATGAGTTCAGGCATCGCTTGACCGAGTATGTCGAGGCGCATATCGACGATGAGCAAATCACACCGGCTATTGACGTGGACTGTGAACTGCAGTTGGCCGAGGTTAACATCAGTTTCCTGCGATGCTTGCGACTGTTCAACCCTTACGGACCGGGCAACACCTTGCCCGTGTTTATCACACGCGGTGTGACCGATGCCGGTACGAGCCATCTTGTGGGACACTCCAACGAGCACATCAAACTCGAGATTGTCGACCCGAGTACAACACGTGTCTATCATGGCATCGCTTTCGGCTTGGCGGATAAATTCCCAATCGTGAGCAGCGGTAAACCGTTTGACATCTGCTATACCATTGAGGAGAGTCATCGTCGAGGTTCAAAGTCTTTCCAACTGATGGTCAAGGCGATACGCCCTGCCGAGTGACAACGCCGTGTCCGCCATGAGTGATCGCATGCTCGACACCCTGCGTCGCTACTGGGGCTACGAGGCTTTCCGCCCCCTGCAAGCCGAGATAATCGGGAGCGTGCTTGACGGGCATGACACATTGGGCCTGATGCCGACCGGTGGCGGTAAGTCAATCACGTTCCAAGTGCCCGGACTGATGCTCGACGGCTTGACACTGGTTGTGACACCCATCATCTCATTGATGAAAGATCAAGTGGATCGCCTGCGCGCCTTGCACATCAAGGCGCGTTGTCTTTATGCCGGCATGCCGGCTCACGAGGTTAACAATACCTACGACCTGTGTGCCTACGGCAACTGTAAGTTCCTGTATGTGTCACCCGAGCGTTTGATAGGGGAGCGCTTTATCAGCGAGTTGCGACGCTTCAAGGTGTCGCTGATAGTCGTTGACGAGGCTCATTGCATCTCGCAGTGGGGCTACGACTTTCGCCCGTCTTATTTGCGCATTGCCGACCTTCGTCGTGCCAAACCCGGCGTGCCTGTCATCGCGTTGACTGCCACTGCCACACCTCGTGTCGTCAAGGACATACAAGCGCAACTCAATTTCACCGATGCGAGAGTGTACTCTCAAAGTTTTGCCCGTTCCAATCTCACCTACGTGGTGCGACATGTGAGCGACAAACTCACCGAACTCACCCGCATCTTGTCGCGAGTTGAGGGCACTGCCATTGTGTATGCGCGGTCGCGCAAGCGAACCAAGCAAATCAGCGACGAACTTAACCTGATGGGTATTGCAGCCGACTGTTATCACGCGGGGTTAATCGTCGAGGAGAAAGAACAACGGCAAAATGCGTGGACCTCGGGCGATTGCCGTGTGATAGTCGCAACCAACGCTTTCGGCATGGGAATTGACAAACCCGATGTGCGACTCGTGGTACACATGGACACGCCCGATAGCATTGAAGAATATTATCAAGAGGCGGGACGTGCCGGGCGCGACGGAAAACGCTCGTGGGCTGTACTGCTTGTCACGCCCACCGATGCACGACGGCTGCAAGCACACGTCAGTGACGCTTTCCCTCCTCGCGAATTCATTCGTAAGACCTACGAGCGAGTGGGCAACTTCCTCAACGTCGCCGTAGGCGAGGGGTATCAGCAGGTGTATGATTTCAACTTCAACTTGTTTTGCAACACGATGAAACAACCCGTGCTTGCCACACACAATGCCTTGATGTTGCTCTCTCGCGCCGGTTACATCGACTTCATCGAGGAAACCGACTCTTTGTCGCGCATCATCGTGACTGCCGATAAGCGCGAACTCTACGACTTACACACAGTCACTCCCGGTGCCGACCGTGTGCTGCAGGCTATCTTGCGACTGTACACCGGTTTGTTTGCCGACTATGTTAATATCAATGAAGATGTTATTGCACACTATGCCGATGTGAATCGCGAGACGGTTTATCGTTCATTGTTGGAGTACGGTCGTATGCACATTCTTAATTATGTGCCGCGCAAGCGTACGCCTTTTGTCGTCTACACCACTTCGCGCGAGGAGCCTCGCCACGTGTTGTTGCCGCGTGAGGTCTACGAGGACAGACAACGTCTGATGCAACAACGGGTAGACGCGATGATAGGTTACACGACAACCGACGGCTGCAGGGAGGCTTATATGTTGCGTTACTTCGGGCAACAGAACACCGGCGATTGCGGACACTGTGACGCGTGTCGCGACAGACGCGTGCAGGTTACTGTCACCGACGACAGTTTGGCGGAGTATTTGTTGCGAGTGTGTGACGGCGCGTCGTGGACGCTGCGCCAACTCACCGACGCGTCGAGGCTGCCCATGGCACGTGTTGCAGCCGTCCTCGACACCTTGGTCGATGAGGGCGTGATGTGTTACGACAGTGCCACGTTGCAATACACCGTCAATCCTCGCTAATCTCTCAAGGATATTTTACGGGCAACACTCAATAAAAGGGGAGACTCTCGTTTGAGAGCCTCCCCTTTTATTGAGGTATAATCGTAATTCCTTACTTCACGACCTTGACAGCGCTGCGAGTTCCGTCAACATAGGTAGTGACAACAATGTTCACGCCCTCGAACGGCTCGGCACTCACTTGACCGGCAACGTTGACGTATTGCACGCCACTGATAGCCTTGTCGCTGTTGAGTTCATCAACACCGGTGATAGTCGGAGTCTCGGTGACATCGCCCACAATCTTGCCTTGCAAGTTCTGGAACTTGGCATCACCTTCCTTAGCAACAGCACGTTTAGGTGCACCGCTACCGATACCGCTATCGCCGGATTCAGACCACGCGTCCTTCAAGGTGACGGCAACGGGAACAGTGTAAGCAGTACCCTCAACAAAGTAGAACGTTCCGTTCACAGTGAAACTGCGACCGTAGGTACCGTTACCGTTCTTGCCGCTATAAGCACGCAACTCACCGTTGTGCCAGATACCCTGAATCTTCATCACCTGACCGGGAGCGGGATCGAGTTCGTGCTCATCATCGGCGAGGTCAAAGGTGGTAATGAGTTGGCTGTCCTCAACAAACTCGCCTGCAGCGGTGAGGTCGCTCACGGTGAACACGGGAGCCGTCTTGCTTGCGTCGAAGTTACCATTGATGACAGTGAGGGTCAACGCTTCCTTGGCTTGTCTGTACAAAGCATCATCCTCAATGTACATCGGCATCCAACTGTCGGCACCGTCGGTAGTGTAGACCATATGAGTCTCGTTATCGAATGCTACAACAGTAGCCTCGGTCATGACGTAGTCGCCGGCAGCAGTCACGTCAGCCATGTCGGCAGTCCGTAATTGATACAATGCAACATTCTGTTGCTTTGTTTTGTCGTAGTAACGGAAGCGATAGTTGCTTGTTCCCGATGAACTGTTGAAGCGCAGATAGTAGCCACCGCTACCCTTGATGTCGGCATTACCAAAAGCGTCAATTGTGATTGTGTTGGTGTAACCAGTATTTGCATTAACATCCATTCCGTTGGTGCTTGCAGTTCTACCGATATAGAAACCGCTTGCACTCTTGAGCGTATATGCGTCGGCATCGTAGGTGAAGGCGATAGCCTTAACGTCAGCGGTTGCCTTGATGATACCATCAGCGATGGTGACCGATGTACCATTGTTACTACTATCCAATTTGTTACTGTCGTTGTCACGGCTGCCGTCGAATGCGTAACCGTTCTTCTCGTCGATTTCATACACGATAAGGTATTGACCGCTTGCAAGTTCGCTGCTGTTCATCACGCGCACGAAGCCCGTGCCCTCGAGGGGTTGCAACGGCTCGGTGATTACGTACTCTGCACTGCCCGTGCCACTCTGGTAAGTGCCTTCAGCTTGGACGGTGATGGTGCAACTCTCGGCGACCTCGATACCTGTTTGAGCGTCATACTCAATTTCAACGTCATCTTTCTTGACCTCAAGAAGGATTTCGTCTCCATCAATAGCATTGTTCACAGTGATGAACACGGTTTGAGCCGCGGTGTAAGTTCCGGCTGCCGGAGTGAATACAATCTCAAGTGCGGGATAGTTGATGGTGTAATTCACGTCCAACTCGGCAACGTCATCGTGGGTACTCAATGCCTTAACATGGAGCGAACAAGTGTGGTCAATCACGATACCGGTTTGGGCATCATATTCCATGGTGTTACCGCTGTCAATGCTATACTCAGCACTGCCGAGGGTGCCGTTAACTGCCGTGATGTACACGGTTTTAGCCGCGGTGTAGGTGCCGGGAGCGGGTGTCAACGTGATTCCGAAGTCATCACTCTGTGGAGTGGGTTCCCACTCGATGTTGACAGCATCAAGATACAATGCGCCGCTATTGGAACGCAAACCGATGTATGCGTAATCGCCCTCGATGTCGAGCGTTGTACTCGTGCCATACACGATTGAACCCAACTTAGTGCCTTGAGTTGAAGAATCGTATAAATTATCTGCGGAGGTATATGCATTATTGCTACCGTAAACGTCAACGGTGCGACCGCTTGTCGTGTTGCTGTTCCATGTCAGCGTTACACTCTTGGCATTGCCAATCGATGTAGTACTCACAATACCGGAATGGTATGTACTACCGCTTGATGTTGAAGAGCGCAACTGGATTGATGTGTTATCACCTGCGCTGTTTCCTGCATAAACTGTACCTGACGTGCCTTCAACACCGGTCCAACTGCTGTAACTGGTACCGGTAACGCCCACCACGCTATAAGTCAATTCATCGGTAATAGTAGTGCTCTCAACGAAAGTCGCGCTGACGGTGACATTGCTTGCCGGCATCAAGAAGGTGTTATTGGCACTCACCTCAACGTCCTCGTTATCGGCATCGACAACGCTGAGAGTATTCAACTTGTAGCCGTTGTCGGGGGTTACAGTCAATGTAACGGTTGTGCCCTCGGCAGCCTCTGTCATGTCGGCGACCACCTCGCCGTTTTCGCTTTCATTAATAGTGATAGTGTAGGTCGTCGCCGGCTCGGGATCCTCACCCACCTGCTCGGCACTCAAAATCATGAACTGACCTACGTCGTTGTTCCAACCGATAACGCCATAGAGGTCAT